>CAZSPO010000075.1:0-11761 GCA_964608775.1 uncultured Chthoniobacterales bacterium
TGGGCGCCTATCGCGATTGATCATCGCGAGCCCAAGCCGATAGACATGGATGCGGCCACCCCTGACAGCTCGCTGCCGACTTTGAGCCCGACCAGCGAGTAGATGAGCGGAATTGCGCCGGCGCTTACCAACCGTCCGGTTTCTCCCAGCGGCAGGAAGCGCGGATCCAGGAATCCGGCAGCCAGCACCCGTTGGACCGCCGAGCAGGCCGCCTCTGGCGTGGCAAAAGCCGCTGACAATGTCGCACGCTGCGGCGGATGGGGAAGCAGCCGGAGGGTGGCCTGAGTGACGACCCCCAATAACCCTTCCGCTCCCACAAAGAGGCTGGTCAAATCAAAGCCGGTCTTATTCTTATGCGTGCGCCCCCCCGTTTTCAGGATCCGGCCATCGGGGAGGACCACCTCTAACCCCAGGACGTAGTGGCGGGTCACCCCATACTTTAAACATCGAGGGCCCCCGGCATTGGTGGAGATATTGCCTCCGATACTGCATTCCTTCAAACTGGCGGGGTCGGGTGGATAAAACAGCCCCTGTTCTCGGCAGACCCGCTGAAGTTCGCCGGTGATCACACACGGCTCGACCACGGCGACAAAATCTTCGCGATGCACCTCCAAGATCCGATTCATCCGCGCTAAACTCAGCACAATCCCCCCCTCAACCGGCGTAGCTCCTCCCACGTAGCCGACGCCCGCCCCCCGTGGCGTCACAGAAATCCCGTGTTTCGAGCAAAACCGGAGCACCTTAGACACATCCCCTGCGTGCCGGGCAAACACCACCAGTTCGGCGCACCCCCGCGCCTGCCAACGATCGGCTGCGTGGGCCTCCAAGGTGGCGGCATCCCGCGCAATCTGGCCAGCTCCAATTAACCGGGTCAACGCCCGGGCCACGACATCGATGTTCTGCATGAGAACAACAAAGAGGTAACCAGCGCCCGGCTCAAGGGGCGAGCGCAGGAAATTGTCCGCGTAACCTCCGCCTGCTTCCTATAACCGGTCGGATGATTGAAAGGCGATTTTGATGCCTTTCCGGCGAAACGCTTTCACGATCGCCTCCTGCAACTCCGTCGGCGTTCTGCCTCGCAATAAATGTTTGGCGATGAGCGGTTTGAAGTCGGTGCCACGCGGCAGATTTCGCGCGTCCTTGAAATAGGCGCGAATGCCTGATTCGGAAGGGGCGTCGTCAAAATGGTAGAAAAACCAGACGAGCACGAGAGCGGAGGCGTAGTTCAGCCCGGCCGTATTACTTTCCAAGGCGTTTTGCCAGGCGGCATGATCCATGGTCAGGAGCGTATCGACTGGCACCATGGGAAAGGGGGTGCCGTAATAGTCTGCCAACCGCGACGCGAGATCGCGTTCGTGCCGACTAAAACGGAAGCGGCCATTATCGTATTCGGCCAACTCGACATACTCAGCGGACCCTTCGATCAACCAGACCGGCAGCTTGGGCAGCCAAGCATTCATCATTTGATGAGTGATCTCATGGATCAACGTCCGGTAATCCTCCGACTGATAATCGATGGTGACTTTTTCCCCGAAGGTTCGCACCCCGAGACTGGACATCGGCAATTTGAGGGCGCGATCCATCGGACTGTAAATTCCGGCCGAGCCCGGCACACCGCCTGCCGCGAGATAATCGGCTGGTTCCGAGAAAATGTGGGCGTGAAATTTCTCCCGACCAGGTTCTGGAATGGGGCGCAAGTCGAGTGGGAGCAGGCAATTCACCAGCCGCGCCCCTTCAAAGACCCGGCTAAACTCGCGGACGAGGGCCGGGGAGAGCCGAGCGTCGCTGATGAATCGGTAAGATTCCGTCTCGTAAATAAATTGGTTCTCCTCTCCATCTTCCAAAATCACAGTGGCGTCGGAGGAACCACTGCCGACCTGGACATTACGCGGCCAATTTTGTTCGGCCGGCGGCCCTGTGTAAGGATCTTTCTGGGCTACGAGCCAACTGCGATCGGCTTCGGATAGCTCAGCCAGCGGCACCTTGGCCGTCTGGCCGTTGCGCAGACGGAGGGTGACACTCTCTTGCTCCTGCGTTTCCAGCCGGGCCTCGACCGTGCGCCCCTCCCGATCCGTCCAGACCCGAAACCCTTCATCAGCCGCGCCCAGGAGGGGAACAAATGGCAAGAGAAGCAAGAGGAAGCTCCAACGCATAGAGAGATTCTCTCTGAAAGCCCGTAGCTTGTCGAATCTCTCATCGAAGGAAATCGGCTCGCGTTTCACAAGGCAGGGGGCTTTTCTCACCGAATGCGTCATCCTTCCGATCCGGTTTCTTTTCACAACACCGCCGAGCTGGTCCCGACAGTGGGCGTGCAAGGTCATCGCCTGCAGCGCTTTCCTTCGGCGGTCTGCGATGCGGTTGGGCTCAATGAAGGTGCCCGATTGTGGCAGGCGCGGAAGTCGCCCGGATGTGAAATTCGCTTTGTCACGGACGCCCCTCGCGTGGCTATTTATCTTTCTTCACCTGGCAACCAAGGGGTGGTTCGAATCTGCCGTTCGGACTATCCGTGGAGGGGTTTGCTCCAACTTGCGCCAGACATCGTGCAGCGCTTTGAATTGGAGAACACCGGGTTTGGGAACACCACCTCTGCCGCATTTGCGGGCAGCCGCTTTGCCCCCAACTTGTGGCGGGTGGTCTGCGGGGGAGGGCCGGTGGCTTATCATGGGATCGAGACCTTCGGGTATCCAGTCCGACCGCCCGAGCCCGGTGAAGTGCCCGCCCGACGATGGCTGGCTTACGGTTCCTCCATTACGATGGCCGAGAACATTTTCGATCATTACGTCGAAACCGCTGCAAACCTTCTTGGGGTCGATTCCCTGAATCTTGGCCTAGCCGGCGCCTGCCTCCTTGATGCCTGCATCGCGGACGATATTGCGCGGCGGAATGATTGGGATTTTTGCACCATGGAACTCGGGGTCAACGCCCGGGGACGGATGAGCGATGCGGAATTTGAAGCGCGAGCCCGCTACTTGATCACGCGAGTGACGCAGGCGCATCCGACCAAGCCCGTGGTGCTGTTAACCACTTTCCGAAACCGCAAGGATTACGCCACGGATCCAGAGGATGATTACACCCGGCAGAACGAGGGGTTCCGGGTAATCCTCCGTCAATTACACGAGGAACTGGGGCGGCCAAACCTGCATGGGATCGAGGGCACCGATTTGTTTGTCGACCACATCGGATTTCAATCCGATCTGCTGCACCCGGGGGCCTTGGCCTTTGTGCGGGCAGGCATTCGCCTCGCAGAACGGCTTCAATCGATCTTGTAACGACCGTCCCCGACGCTGAGCACCTCGACTTTCACCCGGACCAACCCCTGTTCGTGGAAGCCAAGTTTTTTGGCGGCAGCCGGAGTCAGATCGACAATGCGACCGGCGATAAATGGGCCGCGGTCATTGACCCGGATGACGATGGATCGACCATTTTCTAGGTTGGTGACCCGCATCCGAGCCGGGAGCGGCACGGTTTTGTGGGCTCCGGCCATGTCGCCTGCCCGGAATTTTTCGCCGATGGCCGTTTTGCCCGACCGGAAGAAGCCGCGTTCATCGTAGTGCGAAGCGATGCCATACTCGACGAAGCCGACCGCTTCCTCGGGATGCATCGGTTCATAGGAGACCCCACGGATCGTGTAGGGGCTGTGTTTGTAGCCCGAATAGCTGGGGGCACTGCACCCCGCTCCCAACGCGGTGAGAGCTGCCAGAATCAGGGCTGGGCCGATTGCAAAAAGTGGCTGCCGCATGGCGAACTTTGGGCCAAATCCTCCAGCTTTGTCACGTCTTGATGGTGGCACTGGACGCCGATGCTCCCCCCCGCTATGCAGCAGAGATGGAATGGCGACGCGATCCCCTAGGTTATGTCCGGAAAACCGTGGCCAGCCTGGGCGAATTACGCGACGCCCCGCACGCCATCGCGCTCGGGATTGCCATCGGGGTGTTTTTTGGGTTTCTCCCATTGTGGGGGGTAAAAACCCTCGTCAGCCTAGGAGCCGCCTGGCTTTTGCGCGCCAACAAGATCGCCGCCGTGGTGTTTGTGAACCTCCACGATTTGCTCCTTCCCTTCATGCCATTCCTGATGGCGTGGGAATTTCACATCGGCAATCACCTGCTCGGTCGGGAGCCCGGCACGGTCAGTCAGCTCGGTCATCTCCAGCTTCATGAGCTGTTGCGTTGGACGACGTTCGCTCACTTTGGAGAACCGATCTTTGTCGGCTCCCTCCTCGTCGCGCCCCCGCTCGGCTTTCTGAGCTATTGGATCGCCCTCCCGATCATCAAAGGTTGGCAATCTCGACGCCGGGAGAAGAGGGCGAGCGCTTCGTGAATACCCGCTTTTCCCTTTGATCCAACAGGCAGCCCGTCTAGCTTCCGGCCTATGCGCGGCACGCCGATGTGGATTTTTATTGTCACGCTTCTGGGCGGTCTCCTTCTGGCGCGCGAAATTCGGCAGGGTGCCCTGCGCCCGATCGATGAAGCCTTTCTGGACTGGTTAACGGGGTCAGCGCGCACCACCTTGCAGCCTGGGCCTGTAACGGTTGTGGCCATTGATGACACGGCCCTTGCCACCGGACATCCATGGCCTTGGAGCCCGCTGGATTACGCCGTGTTCGCGAAGGCTGCTGAGCAAACCGGCGCAGGGCTGGCCGTGATTCAACCGGTGCTCGATTGGTCCGAGACGGATTCCCGGCTAGAAGGGATTCTCCTGGATCGTCTGCTCGCCCTTCCCAAGGTCGTGCTTGCAGCGCGTCTCGGCGATGCCCCCGGGGAGGACCGAGCACCGGTCAAGATGGAACGGCTCCCCGTCCTCAGTCAGGTGATGGGCGATCCGGGGCCGATCCCGGAATTCCGAGCTGTCACTGCCGCGCCTCCCAACGATTTTCAACTGGCCTTTGCCACTGGGCTGGAAGCCCCTCCGGCTCCGCCCGGCTCGGCCCCGGTCAAAACGGTCCCGCTCCTTTATCGGGTCCGGGGCGAGATCGTCCCCAGCTTGCCGTTGCAGACGTTGATGCACCTTCTGAAAATTACGCCAGACGAAGTGTTCTGCGAACTCGGTTCCCACGCCCAACTCGGCAGTCGCCACCGGATTCCCATTGATGCAGGAGGGGGGCTCCTCCTTGATTGGCGGCTCGTCGAAGCGGTCCGCACCCTCTCCTACGACGCTCTGATCGAACTCGCTCAGGAAGGAGAGACCGCCCGGGTCGACCCGCCCCTGCCAGAAGGCGGCACCCTCCTCTTGGGCCGCACGGATCGGGACGCGGAACGTTGGCGTCTCGCCGATGGGAAGAGTGGTTCGCTCGTCGAAATAACCGCAGCCGTAGCCAGTGCGGTCCTTCAACGGCATTTCCCCGAACGAAGCGGTCCCATCCTCGATTACCTCCTGGTTCTCGTCGTCGCCCTTCTCGGTCGCACATTGTTCAAACTCCAAAGGCGCGCAGCCACCCCCCTTTTTTTCGTAGCGATTCCGCTTTATGCCCTCGGCAGCCTCGCCGTGTTTGAGCAACACCTGGTCTGGTCTCCCTTTGCCCTCCCGGTCTTCCTCCTCGCATCCGTCGTGATCCTGCGCTTGCTCTGGCCCGGGCGATTGACGTCCGGGTCGCCCCCGCGTAACGAAGATACGGAGTCGATTGCGAACACCCCTTGATCGGCCCCTCATTGCCCTCCCCTTTCTCCTTTACGTTGCTTTTGCCCATGACTGCTATGACCGCTGTTCAAGTTCACTACGAAGGTCGTGTCCAGGGGGTGGGTTTTCGGTATGCGGTGAAAACCATCGCGACCGGCTTTGAAGTGTGCGGTTGCGTGCGCAACTTGCCGGATGGCAGGGTGGAACTCATGGTGCGCGCCGCAGAGGCCGATGAATTAAACGCCTTTCTTCGAGAGATCCGGGAGAGCGACCTCGGGGGTTTAATCCGATTGGAAACCCCGCAGCCCGTTGATCCGGCGACCATTCCAAGCCGGGGCTTCGAAATCACCCACTGAACAAATGGCGACCTCCCCCCCTCTTTCTTCCGAGCCAGCCATTCGCATTGAGCGATTAAGCAAAAGCTTTGCCGTTCCCTGGCGACGGGAACGGGTCCAGGCCGTGCAGGATTTGACCCTTTCGGTGGAGACCGGGCAGGTCTACGGGTTGTTGGGGCCGAATGGTTCGGGCAAGAGCACCACGATGAAAATTGTGTTGGGGGTGCTTCGCCCGGACAGCGGGGGCGCTCAGATTTTCGGAATTGAGAGTCAGATGGTAGAGAGTCGGGTAGCCGTTGGGTTTTTGCCGGAGAACCCCTACTTTTACCGTTACCTGACTGGGCTGGAAACGCTCCGGTTTTATGGCCGACTTTGTTTATTGGAAGGTCGAGAGTTGGAGGAACGCTGTCGTGAATTACTTGCCTTGGTTGGGTTGGAAGAAGCGGCGGACCGGCGGTTGGCGGGTTATTCCAAAGGCATGCTCCAACGGATCGGGCTCGCCCAAGCCTTGGTGCAACGTCCCCGGCTGCTCGTCCTGGATGAGCCCACTGCCGGGGTGGATCCCGCGGGGTCGCGTCAAATTAAAGATCTGATTCTTCAATTCAAAACACAAGGGATCACCATTCTTCTCTGTTCCCATCTCCTCTCCCAGGTGCAGGAAATTTGCGACCGGATTGGCATTATGCACCGCGGCTGCCTGATTCGTGAAGGGGCGCTGCAAGATTTGATCGCGGTCGATCACCATACCGAAATGGTCTTCGACTCAGCCGACCCCCATCTGCTGGCCGCCATTCGGCAGACCATCCAAGCCAACGGCGCCCATCTCTTGCGAGAAACCCGTCCGCAAACCACTCTCGAAGATTATTTTCTCGAGGTCACCCGCGAAGATCGTTCCGCATGAATCCCGCCCCCTCCGAAGCTCGCTACCGCTTTTTTTCTGTGCACAGGCTCTGGACCATCGCGTCCAACACCCTTACCGAGCTGGTGCGCCTCCGGGTATTTTACTTTATCCTAATCTTTGCGTTGCTGTTGATCGTGAGCAGTGTGTTTTGGACGAAGGTTACTTTTCAACAACAGTTCCAAGTGCTGAAGGATATTTCGCTCGGGGCGATGTCGATTTTCACGACGCTCTTGGCGATGTTGGCCACCGCGATGATGCTTCCCAAGGATGTGGAGGATCGCACGCTTTACACCATTCTCGCCAAGCCAGTGCCGCGGTTTGAATATTTGCTCGGTAAGCTGCTCGGGATCCTTTCTCTGCTCGCCATCGCCATGTTAGCGATGTCCTTGGTGTTTGGCGTCACCATGGCGGCTCGTTATTACCAATTGGCTGGCGAACTGCAACGCGAGATGGCCGGAGCCGCTCCCGCAGCCGCTGAGGCAGCAATGGCGGGCTTGCGGGCCGAGGTTTTTGATCCCGGACTGGGGCCGGCGATTCTCCTGCTCTATTTCAAAGCCTGTATTTTCGCAGCAGTCACCTTGTTTTTATCGACGATTAGTTCCTCCTGGATTTTTACCATTATGATGGCGACGGTTGTCTATCTCATCGGCCATTTCCAAGGGGAAGCGCGCGATTACCTATTCGTCACCAGCGGCGGGTCGGTCTTGACCCGGGCCTTGTTCGGGCTGGTGGCCATTTTGTTTCCCGACCTTCAACTCTTTAATCTCGTCGACGACATCATTGTGGGGGCCGGGGTGGTCTGGTCGCTTTTTTGGAAGACCATGGCATTGGGCGGGTTCTATTTTGTGATTTACACAGCGGCCGCCTATTTCGTGTTCGCTTCGAAAGAATACTAAATGAACGTGATATGAATGCTCGTTCTCAACGCGGCTTCTGGGCGGCGGTCGCCTTATTGGTGGTCTTCGGCCTGATCCGGTTGCCGATCGAACACCAGCTTGATGAAGAGGCACGCGCCGCCGGGTTTCGCACGGCGCGGCTCGATCTCGACATGCGCGAGCGGCTGACCCAGCTCACTTTTTTGGCTGCCCTCAGTGGGTTCCGCGCCTTGGTGGCGGATATTCTATGGATCAAGGCTTATACCGCTTTTGAAAATGCCGAATGGGGGCGGATGAGTTATTTGCTGGAAACCGTCACCAGTCTCCAGCCTCGCTCGGAAATGTTTTGGGATCTCGCCCATTGGCACATGGCCTTCAACGCCAGCGCCTGGGCCATGCACGACGCCGATATTCCCCGGGAAGCGCTCCGGGTGAAAGCCCAGCAGGAATTCATCGAGATCGGACGAGATTTTTTAGAACGCGGCATTCGGAACAACCCGGACTCCAGTTTTCTCCACGAACGCCTCGGGCTCTTGCTCCAAGATAAATTCAAGGATCCTTGCGCGGCTGCTGCCTCTTTTGCGGAGGCCGCCGCCCTCCCCGGAGCGACGGAATATGTGAAACGCTTCGCCGCTTACGAATTGGCAAAATGCCCCGGACGAGAACGCGAGGCATATGAAAAATTGCTGGCTCTCTACCGCGAAGGGGAGCAAGAGAGAAAGCCCACGTTGGTCCGCCTGCTGACTGAACTCGAACAAACCCTTGGGATTCCTGAGGAACAAAGAATTTACAAAACCGGAGCACCCGGACAAGACTCATCATCTGATCCATGAAATTTGCCGTTTTCGGGGATATTCACGCCAATCTTGAAGCCCTCCAGACCGTATTGGCCGATGCTGAGGCGGCGGGTTGCACCCACTACGTCTGCCTGGGAGATGTCGTCGGCTATAACGCCAATCCCCACGAATGCGTAGAAATCATCCGCGGCTTGGATTGCCCCGTGGTAAAAGGCAACCACGATGAACAAGCCTCCATCGAGACCCATCTCGACGGATTCAACCCCCTGGCCGAAGAGGCCCTGACTTGGACCCGCAATTCCCTCACCTCTGCGGACAAGGAATGGCTCGCCAGCCTCCGAATGGTTCGGCAAGTGCGCGATTTCACCATTGTCCATGCCACCCTCGATACCCCACACAAATGGGGTTACGTTTTTAATCAGCTCGATGCTTCCGCAAGCTTCAGCTATCAACACACAGCCGTCTGCTTTTTCGGACATACCCATGCCCCCAGAGCTTACCTGCGCGACAACGCGGTTCACAGCCTCCCCTTCAGCGAGATCCGACCGGAGATGGGGAAAAAATATTTTTTGAACGTCGGCAGCGTCGGCCAGCCAAGGGACGGTGATTGGCGCGCGGCTTATGCTCTCTACGATATCGAAGCCAATAGCATCCAATTGCGTCGCCTCGAATACGACATCAACAGCGCCCAACAGAAAATCCTCGAAGTCGGTCTCCCCCCCCGCCTCGCTGAACGACTGGCTCTGGGCAAATAAGCCGAAACATCCTGGTGGCCGATCCCCGCCGCATCCTGATCATCAAACCGAGCTCCCTCGGTGATGTGGTTCACGCCCTTCCCGCAGTCGGACGCCTCCGCGCCCGATACCCCCACGCCCACTTCGCTTGGGTTATCCAACCGGCCTTCGCCCCGCTCCTGGCGCAACATCCTGGCATTCACGAATTGCTGCCATTCCCGCGTGACCGGTTTCGCGGTCCTGTTGGTTGGGTTCGGTTTGCCCGTTGGCTACACGAATTTACCCCTTCCAGTTGGGATCTCGTGGTTGATTTCCAAGGCCTCCTCCGTAGCGCCCTCATCGGCTTGGCCGCCCGCCCCGGCCGATTCGTCGGCCCTGCCGATGCTCGCGAGGGAGCGCGGCTCTTTTACGATGCCGCCCAGTCGTGCGCCGAGCCCCACGCGGTCGACCGCAATCTTGCTATCGCGGCCTGTGCAGGAGCGACGGACGGCCCGTTGGATTTCCCCCTGCCAACCGGGGCCCTGCCGGAGGGTGTCCCCCCCGATTTCATCCTCCTCCATCCCTTCTCGCGAGGAAGTGGTAAATCACTCCCTTCCAATACCGTGCGTCGGCTTCTCGATGCCCTGGGCCCCGCCCGCGTGTTGGTTGTCGGCCAGGGGGCACACGCGCTTCCCCCCTTGCCTGCCCATGCGGAGGATTGGTTGAATCGCACGTCGCTTCTCGATTTGATTGCCCTCCTGCGGAAAGCGCGTGCGGTGATCAGCGTTGACAGCGGGCCGATGCATGTGGCGGCAGCGGTGAACCGTCGGTTGCTTGCGATTCACACCTGGAGCGACCCTGCCCGGGTTGGCCCCTGGCAAATGACGGCACAAATTTGGAAGAATGGCCGGATCGGACCACGCAACGCCATGGCCGATCCTAGCCCGGGGCGATTTCCCGTTGGCATTGATTGCGAGGCCATCGCGGCCTGGGCAACGGATATGAGAGGTTCCGTATAAATTTTACCCCCCCGTTTCATAAAAGCAGGAAGGGGTTGCCCGGCAGATTTTTGTGCAGGGCGCGAAATGATTAAGCAAACACGACTGGGTTTATGTAACTGGGAGGTTTAGAGATTCAGTCGTTGACTCGTCTGATGTTGCGAAGGTCAGACATGGGTCGGCAGCAGGAGAGCAGGCAACATACCCGCCCCCCGCTTTTGCCAAAATAGGAGAGGCGCTGCCCTCTTCCTGATTTTCAGAAAAAGGGTTTGCAAAGCGGACAAGGTGGCTTATACGATTCGCTCTTTTTCCCCGGTCCGGCATGACGAATCCTCCCTCTCCCCACCAACTCCGACTCGGCCTGCCAAGCGGCAGTCTTCAGGAGCCCACGGTGCGGTTGCTGGCTAAAGCCGGCTTTGTTGTCAGTGGAGCGGAGCGTTCTTACAAACCGCATATTGACGACCCAGAAATCGAGATCCGCCTCCTGCGCGCCCAAGAAATGAGTCGGTATGTTGAGCAAGGCTATCTGGACGCCGGAATTACCGGGCGCGATTGGGTCGCCGAAAATGCCTCGCAGGTGGAAGTCCTCTGCGATCTCCCTTACAGTCGAGCTAGCTCCGCTCCGACCCGCTGGGTCGTGGTGGTCCCTGAAGATTCTCCGATTCGTTCTGTCGCAGATTTGGCGGGCAAACGGATTGCGACCGAAGCCCAGGAGCTGACCCGTCGATTTTTTGAATCCAAAGGGGTGCCCGTCCATATCGAGTTCAGCTGGGGAGCCACCGAAGTGAAAGTGCCCGACCTCGTCGACGCCATTGTCGACATCACCGAGACGGGCTCTTCTTTGCGAGCCAACAAGCTGCGGATTTTGGATACGATCATGGAGTCTTACCCACAGTTGATCGCCAACCCTGCGGCAGCCCGCGATCCGTGGAAGTTAGAAAAGCTCAAACATCTTGCCCTCCTACTCACCGGTGCCCTGGCGGCCCGGGACAAGGTGGGCTTGAAAATGAATATCCAGCGCAACCAATTGGATGCGCTGTTATCCGACCTGCCGGCCCTGCGGAATCCAACGATCTCCCCGCTGGCCACGGAAGGTTGGGTTGCCGTCGAAACGGTCATCGACGAACGAGTGGTCCGGGAAATTCTCCCGGCCCTCAAGACCCGCGGGGCCGAAGGGATCATCGAATACCCGCTCAACAAAGTGGTTTACTGACCATTCACCACACCTCTCAGCTCAGCCAACCAATCTATGGGTTCCATTAAAAAACGCCGGAAAACGAAAATCGCGAAACACAAACGCCGGAAACGGATGAAGGAAAATCGTCACAAGAAGCGTTTGCGCTACAAATCGTAAGCGCTAGGTTTCTTTTATGTCCGGAATGGCCCATCCCAGCACGCCCCAGCGTCTGGCCCGTCCATTCGTGCGTTTCCTTGTTTCTCTGCAGACAGCTGCTCTGCAGACAGCTGCTCTAAAGACAGCTGCTCTAAAGACAGCTGCTCTAAAGACAGCCGCTCTAAAGACAGCCGTC
>CAZSPO010000076.1:0-11750 GCA_964608775.1 uncultured Chthoniobacterales bacterium
AAATGGGTGTGGCTGCGAGCTGAATCCCCAACCGAACAAAGATCGTCATCCAGGTTGCAGCGCTCCCCGAGAGTACTCGGTCGAAAGCGGTAGCTTTCACAGCTGGAGGAATTGGAAGAAGCTATTTGAGGTCCGGAACGAAACGGAAAGGTAGGTGCGTATGAGCTTTCGGATCCAAAAATGGCTTGGAGTGGCCTCTCGATCGACGGGTGCGTTAGGAGAAAGTGGACGTTCTTTGAAGAAGTCAATCCAGCGCTTCATCACAATATCTTGCTCAAAATAGGCTTTAACTCGAGAATGGCCGCGATCAGCCAATTGGCTACGCAACCTGGGAGAGTCGGCCAAGCGAACTATCGCATCTGCTAAGGCACTATCGGTTCGGCTGAGCAAGCCTCCTGCTCGATGCCCAATCACCTCGGGGAGGGCGCCCGCATGACCTCCGACAACAGGAATGCCCATAGCCTGTGCTTCAATGGCTGATACACAGAAGGTCTCCGTGCTTTCGCCTGGGCCGTTTGGATTGACGATCACGGCGATTGATTGCTCCATTGTTTCACGCAACTTGATTTTGGTCAGTGCGCCTAGGAATTCGACTCCGAGACTGGATGCAGAATCTCGGCTCCCTCCGAGGGGTTGAAGAATCCGCTTCTCATAATCCGCTTCGGCTATTCCTTCAGGGCCAAGGCGGGCATCGCGTTCGTAAACTTTAGGGGAACCGCAAACGAAAAGCCGGGCGGTAGGGAGCCGTTTCTTAATGGCTGGCCAAGCGGCGGAGAGATGATGAAAACCTTTTGATGGGCGTAGGGCTCCAATGTAGGAAAAATGGGGATTGTCACTCGGATCCCGCGAGCGAACCCAGCGTTGGCTATCAACAAAATTGTGAATGGTGAGCGAGCGATGGTAGATTGGATGGGTGAAGGCTGCCCGCTGATAATTGGAGACAGCAATCAGCCGATGAAACGAGGTGCATCGAAGGGCGGCATCCATCCAGGGACGCGAAGGAGTGTTTTGAGCCCAAGCGACCAAGGTGATGGAAGTTGGTGGGCGTTGGAGTCCTCTGATCTGCGCATCGTTGGATTTGGCAATGAAAAGAAGGAACCGGTCATTTTTCGATCGGGCAATATCCAGAGCTGCATGGAAAGACGGAGCATGTTGGGCTGGTAGCGATTTCGGGGGCTCTGATGGCCCCGACAGCAGGGAAACATCGAAATCGGGATGACTGGCCAAGCGTCGAAAAACTTGAAGCACCATGCCATCCGTGCCTGAAAGCGCCCAGTCATCGCGGTTCCAATCCAGATCAGCCGGAAGTCCATTGGATTCGAGGAAGATGGTGATGCCGGTGGGCATATGCATTGAAATGCTTAATCAAGCCGCGCGAAAGGCGCGCCAAGCATCTATGACTTGCTTGGCGCGCCGAACGGTGGTTTGACCTTGGATCCAATCCCGGCACAGCCGCAGCTTGTTTTGATAGGCATCGTCAGAA
This sequence comes from uncultured Chthoniobacterales bacterium, assembly GCA_964608775.1. GTDB lineage: Bacteria > Verrucomicrobiota > Verrucomicrobiia > Chthoniobacterales > CAZSPO01 > CAZSPO01. The sequence goes on from CAZSPO010000076.1 coordinate 1,484, forward strand.
AGTGAATCAATTTGATGGCGAAGATCAGGGAAGTCGGCGTAGATGATGGCGTTTTCGCTTGTCAATCCGTGCGGGGCGCATGTGGACGGTTTTCGATCGAGTTCTCGAAAACAAGGGAGGCATTGATTGGCGGCGATTTCATAATGGCGCATGCAATCCCAGCCAGCGCGTTTTGTTGTGATGCCATATCTCGAGGATTGGAGGTCCCGATAGTAGGATGCTTCCTCCGTGAATGCGTAGTCGGATGATGCTTCAGGAAGGGCTTTCGCAATTTCGGGATCAACAATGTGTGCCGGGAAGTCTTTGGTCTTTATGGGTGTTCCCGTGACGAGCTTTTCCTCGGGTATGCTAAACGCAATGCGTCTTAGAAATCGAGGCTCAGGAACGGGCGTTCCAGTCAACCGATGCCAAAGAAAAGGAGTGACGCCAAAGACGGTATCAGGCGTCCACTCGCGTTTGAAATATAAGTATTGGCGGTGGAGTACCCGCAGTTCTGCGGGAAGGGGGGAGCATAGGAATCGACCAGCGAAGGGAAAGCCGGCTGCGGTATCCTCGCCGTCGACAATGATGGTGTTATTGGGAGTCAGGTGGCGACGGAATTGGAGATACAATTCATACTGTCGCCAGATATTACTGAAAACGACCAAGTCAAAATCGCCAGAAGCCAGCCGTTGATCGATTTGGTGCCGGTCAATTGGGATCTCGTGAAGCAGGCCGGTATAGAGCGTAAATCCCCTTCCATAGGTCTGCCTGAGGACATCTGACGGGGTGGTCTGATAGAGCGGTAGGCATTTCGGAAAGTCCACACAATTCTCTCCCAAAAGGGATCGCATTCCGTGGAAGAGTGAGTCAGCCAGGTAGTCTTCCTTGGGGTGCGTGACGAACAATACGCGCATGATCCGGAGGAATGGGAGGGCAGCGTGGCGACTTTCAAGAAGCGGTTTTTGTAGCGCAGAAGACCATTTGATAGGCCACTAAGCCAGGAGCAACGCTTCGTGCCGCGCGGTCGGCCCAGGCAAAGCTCCATCGTGGAAGGGTCGATCGGAAATGGCTCAGAGGGATTCCGCCATCGGGGAGAGCTTCGGTGATATGAAACCCGTGATCTTTCAATAGCCGTTGGGCGGACTCGAAGGTGTAGAAGCGAAAGTGGGTGTAGTCCATCAGGCCCGTTTCGCAATATTCAAATTTGCCGAAAAGCAGTTTGAGGCGGTTCTTCCACCAAAGGATGTTTGGCAAAGCCACGATCAGTAGGCCGTCAGGCTCCAAGGATTGATGAATAGCGTCGAGGAGAGGGGTCGGATAGCAGATATGCTCGAGAACATGACTGCAAAGAATGCAGTCGTAGGTTGAGGAGAATGGGGGGAGCCCTTCTTCGAGGTTGTGAATCAAAACAGTGCGGCAGAAGAGAGAGGCTTGTGCACGCTCGGCCTCAGATAGTGTGATTCCGTCAACCGTCCAACCAACCGATTTGAGGTGTGCCGCATTTGCGCCTGCGCCACACCCAACATCGAGAGCCACGCCAGCCTTCGGAGGGATTCTGCTGAGCACTTCAGGGTTGCCTTGGTTGGCATAGATTTTCTGGCTGACTTCCATTATGAGATGTGAAGGTTTTTTCTCGTGGTGTTAAAGGAGTCGTTGTGTTCACCAATTGTTCTCTGTCAATGCGGGGCGCAGGTTTGGCAGTGCCGCCGGACGATAGAACATCAGATCGCTTTGCCAGAGCACGCCGTCTTTTCGTCGACTTTGACTGCAGAAGTCAAAAAGGCGGAAACCGTGAGAGGTCATGAAGTGGATGACGTCCTCGACACGCGGGGCACCTCGGTTTATTGGGAGAAAGGATGCTTCGAGAAGGACCATTTCAGCGTTTTCGAGGATGGTTTCCGCTCCGCGAAGTATCTCCAGTTCGTAGCCTTGTGTATCCAGTTTAAGCATTTGGCTTGCCCGAAAGTCCGGATGGGCTTCAATTAGGGAATCGAGCCGCTTCAGGCGCGCTCTTGTTTTGCGTCGTGGAAAGGGACTGTCCTCTTCAAAGATGGAGCTTCCGGTCTCCATCTCGATAAATTCGACCTCGGCGTCGTCGGTGGCACCCAGGAGAGCGATGGCGAATTGGAGATGGTCCGGATGCTCGGCAGAAACGGACGCAAGCGTTTCTTGCTTTCCCGGTTGGCCCTCGATCATGAGAATCTCCGATTCCGGGAAGAGGGCAAGGAAAGTTGTGGCCCATTCTCCGTGGTAGGCGCCAATGTCGATGCAGCGTTTTGGCTGCCAGCCGAGCGACCGTAGGACTTCGAAGGTGGCCTTTTGAGATGGAAACCGACCGTAGAACCGTCCCAATCGGATCAAAAAGCTGCGAAGCTGTTTTGGAGTGTGTGCGCGGATGGCTTCTTTCATGGTTCCGGTAGGCGGCGTCGCCGATCAGATTGCTTCATGCCACGCAATTGTTGCCACATGGCCGCATGTTTGGGGCAGAGAACCGGTGGTCTCGCAGGGAACGGATCGACCGCAGGTGTCGTGGCGAACGCTGCCGCCCTTGGTCGATCCTGGCTTTTTGGGCCGGGAAACCAATCGGGTGGGATGGTGGAGGGTGGCTGTGCCGGATGGGGCCGCGGTTCAGGCGGAGGTAGGGTCCGGCTTGGGTTCCGGTGCCGGGGGCGCCGAGAGGGAGGTGACGAGGGGGAGGAGGTTTTTGATTTCGCTGTGCCAGTTGGCGAGGAGGCGGACGCGCTGGGCGAGGAAGTCGTGGGCGTCGGCGGAATCGCCATTTGAGCTCGGGTAGGGAGCGGTGTTGGCGGTCAGATCGTCGACGATGTCGTGGAGGGTGGCCTCGTTCTGGTCGAGAAAGGGTTCCACGGCGTCTTTGACGAGGGAGGAGACGAGGCGTTTCATGCTGGTTTCGGCGACGAAGAAGGTGCGGCGATCGTTTGGGACGATGTGGGTGCGGACGGCGCGAAGGCTGACGAGGGCACGGACGCCCTGGCTGACGGCGCCCTTGCTGACCTGAGAGCGGTGAGTGAGTTCGTCGAAGGCGAGAGGTTCGCGAGCGCAGAAGAGGGTGCCATAGATTTGGCCGAGGGAGCGTGGCAAACCGAAGGCGAGAGCCAGGCGGATGAAGAATTCGAGGAGCCTGGCTTCGGAAGGGTGAGGGGAAAAGGATTCTGTGTGGGGAAGAGGCACCGGAAGAGTTCCCTCGGTTTAGAACATAAAAAACTAAACTCGGCAAGCCTTGAAGGGAGCTGTTTCGCGATTGTCACATGAAGCTGCCGGATTTTCCTCTTTGTGCTGGTGCTAACGTTTCGGCCTGAGGGTGTTCTCTTCCCCGGTTAGCGGGCGTCAACGCTCCGCCGAGGCGGCTTTCCAGCACTCGAGGAATCCGGTAGCGAAATCTTGGGGCCGGCGATGGATCCACGACTGAATGAGGTGATTGGGGAAAAATTGGGCAAAATCGATTTCACTGGCCGGCCAACGGGGTTTGCCGGTGGCCAGGCCTTCAAAGAGGGCCACGAATTCCTGGCCGGTGGCTTTACAGGCCGGGATCAGGGCGGTTTGACGAAGCGTTCCTGTCAGCCCGAGTTCCTCCTCGAGTTCGCGATGGGCTGCGGCTTCGTAGGACTCGCCGGCATCGAGATGGCCAGCGGCACTGGAGTCCCAGCGGCCGGGATGGACATCTTTGAGGCGGGAGCGCTTCTGAAGGAGAAGTTCGCCCCGTTTGTTGCGGATGAAGATGTGGACGGCCCGGTGCTTCAGGCCTTGGCGGTGGACTTCGGAGCGGGTGGCTTGACCGGTCACACGGTTTTCGCCGTCTACGACATCGAACGGTTCGTCGTCGCGCTGGGGGAGATCGCGCAGCGGATGATCGTCGAGGAGGCGGGTGAGTTCGATCCACTGATCGAGGCTGAGTTCCTCGGCGCGCACGGTGCCGGGAGCCTCCAGCGCAGTGGCGAGGGCTTCCCAACGGCCGGGTTCGATGTCGAGACTTTTGCGGAGCTGCTTTCGGCGCTGGGCGAAGCCTCGCCGGATCAGTGAGTCGAAGAGGCGAGGGTCGTGAAGCCGGACCGAATCCGGATGGCGGGGCAGCAGGCGAAGGACGGTGGAATCGACCTGGGGCCGGGGGTAGAAGCAATCCGGGCCGATGTGTTTGAGGAGGCGGACGTCCCATCGGGCCTGAATCCGAAGGGTCAGCAGCCCGTAAGCCTTGGTGCGTGGACGGGCGGCGATGCGTTCGGCGAACTCTCGCTGGAGCATGAGGACCGCGCTTTGGACGGGGGAGTGGATGCCGAGGAAGTTCCTGAGGATCTCGCCCCCGGCGGAATAGGGGAGGTTTCCGATGAGATGGACGGGCTGGAGGGGGTAAAGCGTCCGGGTGTCGAAGTCGCAGGCATCGGTTTCGTGAAGCACCGCGTTGGGTGATCTGGCCAGTGATTCCGAAAGATATTGGGCCAAGCGGCGATCTTTCTCGACGAGGATGAGGGGCCCGGGGCGAGAGCGGAGGTGATCCGTGAGGGCGCCGGTTCCGGGACCGACTTCCACGATGGCATCGTCAGGGGCGGCATCGAGCTGACGAACGATCCAGGCAGCGAGGGAGGGCTCGATGAGGAAATTCTGACCGAGCTTGCGGCTTGGGGTGAGATCGAGAGTGGCGAGGAGGTCTTGGAGTTCCGATCGAGTCATGGTCAGGGGAAGAGGGCGGAGTGGAGGTGTGAGCGGGCCTATCAAAAATCTCAAAAAAACATTGATTCTTTTTAGTGCGGCCTAAAGTGCGCGGGCGGTTTCCTAGCCGCATTTCTAGAACTTAGTGCATTTATTATGAAGAAAGGACCTCACTGGTTTGACCTTCGGGTCGTGGTGTGGGTGACGATCTTGGTGGTGCTGGGGATCCCGGTTCTGGCGGTTTCTGCGGGCTCCCGGTTGATCACCAGCGATGCCTTGCCCCGCCGTCTCGCCGATGGATTCGATTTCCCGGTGGGAGATGGTGACGCGACGGGTTACTACCGGGCCCGTGGGCTGACGCCTTTCAAGCATCTCGGGGACGACTGGAATGGTGTGGGTGGCGGGAACAGCGACCTGGGCGACCCCATTTTGGCGATCGCTGACGGGATCGTGGTCTACTCGTATGACTATGGTTCGAACTGGGGCGAGGTGATCATCGTCCGGCATCGCTACCTCAACCGTGAAGGCGAAGTCGAGTGCGTGGATTCGCTGTATGGGCACGTTCAAAATCGCCGGGTGATGGTGGGTGACGAACTGCGCCGAGGCGACTGGATTGCGGACATCGGAAACAACCGGGGGATGTACAAGGCGCATCTGCATTTGGAAATTCGGAAGAATATCGATATTGGGATCAAAGCCTGGAATTATTCCAAGGGTTTGTCGAACTACCATCGCCCTGCGGATTTCATCGTGCGCCATCGCCCGGGAATGGTGGGCCAGCCCGGCATGGGGCTGATGTTGGCGCTGAGCCGGAATGCGCAGAACGCGGGGGTCGAACCGGCGATTGAGGAGGAGCCGGCGGAGTTACTGGACACCAGTGAGGGGCCTGCGGTGACGCTGGCGAGCGCAGGACGGAGGTCTGGCGCGAAGCGGGCGACCGTCAAATCGTCGCCCCGGGAGGTTGAAGCAAGGGCGACGGTAGGTCGTGCGGTTAACCCTGGGCAGGTGGCGAAATCGACCTCCAAGCCTGCGGCAGGGGGGACGGTGACGAAGTCCAAGAAGCGTGGATTGTTTGCGGCGAAGCCGAACCGTTCAGTTCGATCGAGCCGGATGACGCGGGGTTCTCTAGGGAAGCTGTAGGGCTGTCGCAGGAGGAATGGCGCTTGATTCGCGGGGCGCTATGGGAAGGGGGATGGAATGGGCTACCCGTCCCGCTTCGTCATCGATCGAGAGTGACGGAGTGCCACGGGAGACGGTGCACTCATTTAACCAAGTGCCAGTCGTCCCTCGGGGCGTGGTGGACGCGTCCTCTCGACCCAGCGCCAGCTGGGCGAGTCAGCTGTCTGACGTGACGAAAGGACGGATCGAGCGAACCTTGCAAGGCGTTCGATGTGAATCGAAGGTCCCAACGACCTGTCATGACCGCTTCCGACGCCTTTTCGATTGCCAACCTGGCCGCGTTCCTGGCGTGGATTTTTCTGTTGGGCCCGGCCCGTTGGATGCCGCGGTGGTTTGAGCGAGTGCGGGTGGTGGTGCCGGCGGGATTTGCGCTCGGCTATGTGGGGGTGATGGTTTTTGCCCTGGCAGGAACCCCTGTGGAAGGCGGTGGATTTGGATCGCTGGAGGAGGTGGCAGCGCTGTTTCGGAACGAGTGGGTGCTTGTCGCGGGCTGGCTTCACTACCTGGCGTTCGACTTTTTCGTCGGTTGTTGGGTGCTGGCAGGCGCCAGAGAGCAGGGAATTCCGCACTGGCTGACCGTTCCGGTGCTCCTGATGACGTTCATGCTGGGGCCGGCGGGCTATCTGGCGTATCGCGTTCTGAGCTGGGTGTGGTTCCGAAACCGTCAGGCATGAGTGGGTAAGGAATTTTGAATGGGGCGAAGATTCCAGTGATTCTCTCTCCGTTTGCGTTGTGTCTTCGTGCAAGGAAATCTCAGGTTTTGGGTCTTACGGAGGAGAGTGGAGTAGGCGAAAGATTTGGCATCTTCCGCTACGGGTGGGGGGGGGCAGGTGTAGCGGAAGGCGCGGTGGCTTGTGAGGAGATCATCCGACGATGGGGGGTAGTGGTATCGATGATCGCGCGTCAATGCCATTTGTGACCCTGGGCAGATCATGTGTTTTTCAGGCCTTGAGGTCGCGGTTTTCGAAAAGGGTCCAGCCTAGGATGAAGCATGTGGCGGAGAGGCCGAAGAGGTAGGCAAAGGTTTGGATGAGGTCAGACCAGCGAATGGGCGATTCGAGAAGGAGGAGCCACTGGCTGGTGTGCGAAGAGAGGAACCAGTCCCGGTAGTCGCGTGCAAATTCGAGGTTGTGGACGACAAAGTCCACGAAGAAGAGGCTGATGGTGACGATCGTGGCGGCAGCGGGTTTTAGCCGGGTGCAGGAGAAGAGAAAGCCGACGCTCGAGACGGTGGTGAGGCAGAGACTCAGGCCGGCGACGGCGCCGAGATAGCGCCATGCGCCCTCCGCGAAAGAATAGATGGCCATCAGATCACGCGCTGGCGCCAAGACAAAGAGCCCGCCGGTCCAGCCGCGAACGAGCGACCCGGTGACGTAGGATGACAGGCCGACGAAAAAGACGAGGCCGATCGTGTAGCATTGGACCGCCAGGAATTTGCTGAAGAGAAGTTCGAACCGGGAGACGGGCCTCGAGAGAATCAGCCGGAAATTGCCATCCTCGAGTTCTTTTGCCACCACGTCGCCAGCGACGAGAGCGAGGTAGGGGATGGCCAGGAGGAAGGCGGTGGCGGAGATGATGACGAAGGCGACGGTGAGGCCGGAGAAGTAGTGTTCGAAGAGAACGCCGAGGCTCTCCATGCGCTGGTCCCAGAACCGGACGGAGCCGGGCCGGTTCAGGATGATGAGCACGAGAAGATCGAAGAGGAGAAAGGCGCCGAAACCGATGTAGGTCCTGCGGCGGGCGGCCATGCGATGGAGTTCGCTCCAGGTGATGCGACAGAAGCGGTTCACGACTGACTGATCTCCAGGTAAAAGGCTTCGAGAGAGGCTCTTTCCGCGCGAAGCTCGCGGACTTTCACCCCGGCGTGAACCAGTGCGTCGACGACCCATGCGGGGTCGTGGCCGGGTGGGAGGCGAAACTGGCCGTGCTCGACGATCGTCGCGCCCTGTTCTCCGAGAACGTGGGCCGCCGTCTCCCAGGGATCGGCCACGAGCTGGTAGACGGGTTCGCGATTCAGGCTGTCGCATCGGCCCTCATAAACTTTCCGTCCGGCCTTGAGGATGGCGACGCGATCGCAGAGTTGCTCGATTTCGGCGAGCAGGTGGGAATTCAACAGGACGGTGATGCCGAAGTCGTCGCGGAGCAGACGGATCCGGTGGCGGAGGTCGGCGATTCCTTCGGGGTCGAGGCCGTTGGTGGGTTCGTCGAGGAGCAGGAGTTTGGGGCGGGGGAGCAGGGCCTGTGCAAGGGCGAGGCGCTGGCGCATGCCGTGGCTGTAGGTGCCGACGGGACGGTCGATGACGCCGGTGAGGCCGACCCAATCGACGGTTTCCTCGAGCAGCGGTTCGTCACGAAATCCGGAATAGGTGGTGAGGACGTGAAGATTCGCCCGGCCGGTGAGGTATTCGTAGAAGCGGGGTGACTCGAAGATTGCACCGACACCGCGCAGGGCCTTGACGCGGCTTTTTTGAATGGAGAGCCCGTCGATTTGGGCGTGGCCGTCGTCGGGGTGGACCAGGCCGAGGAGAATGCCGAGGGCGGTGCTCTTTCCGGCGCCGTTATGGCCAAGGAGCCCAAAGATTTCGCCTCGCGCGACGCGGAAGGAGACGTTGTCGAGCGCAAGCGGGCGCTTTCGGCCGAAGCGTTTATTGACGTGCTGGAACTCGATCATTGGCCGTCGACCCGAATAGCACGGGATTAAGGACGTTCATCGGCGGCTTTCGCCGCTCTCAAGGACTGAAGTCCTTGCCACTTTGCTCGAGGGATACGCTTAATCCCGCGCCATTGCCGTCGACCCAAAAACGCACCTCCTTCTCCACGCGACCGTCGGCGTAGAGGATGTTCACTTCGTCACCGAGGCCTTGGTGGAAGGCTTCCTTGTCGGCGAAGACCGGGATGCCGGACTCGTTGTCGACCATGAGAAAGCGGAGGTCAAAGGTGTTTTGGCCGTTGAGGAGGCTGTTCCAGTGGTAGCTGGTGCCGGACCGCGCGAAGTGTTCGGGATCGCCGGGACAGTGGAGGGCGTCCTCCTGGCTGAGGTAGGGGGCCAGAACCACGTCGAGCGTGGGTGGGTCGGCGGGTTCTAAGCGATTGGCACGGGCCGCGGTCATGGTGGGCATGCGTCCGCCATTTTCCCCAACGAAGAGGTTCAAAGCCGCTCCAAGATGGCGAAGGTTCGACTGGCAACTGACGCCCCGGGCGCGACTGGCGAGATGCTGATAGGCTGGGAAGGCGAGGGCGGCGAGGATGGTGACGATGGTGATCGTGACGATGATCTCGAGAAGGGTGAAGGCGGACCCACGGCGGACGGAAGGATTCATCGGCGGCGGCGGCGGGGGTTCTGCATCACGCTTTGGAGTTCTTCCAGGACGGGCGCGAAATCGATTTTGGTTTCGGCGGAAGCCTCCTGGTAGTAGGCGCGAATGCCCTCGCTCATCACCTTCTCGACGACCTCGGCACCGCGTTCGCCGAGCGCCTCGTCATCCCGGGGACCGAGCCGTTCGCCTTCGCGGAGGCGCCGGATGGTTTCTTCGGCGATTTTCTTGCGCTCCTCGGGTTCCATTTGGTTGAAGCCGGCTATGAGATTGTCGAAGAAGCGGCTGACGGTGAGTTCGACCATCAGGGCGCGTTCGTCGGCGGTGAGGTGTCGCCAAAAAGGGTCTTCGCGCGATTCGTCGCGGTTTTCGCGGGCCTCGCGACGCTCCTCGAAATCGAGCTGATTGATCATGGCGGCGACCTTTCGGATGTGGTGTTCGCGTTCGGCGATGTCTTCGATCTCTGCGATGGGATGTCGTTCGACATAAGCTCGGACTTTGTCAGGGGTGACGCGTTTCCACGCGGCGATTCCCATGACGAGAGCGACGACAAGCCAGACGGCAGCGAGGGCGAGGAGGGTTTTGGGCAGGAGGGCTTTCAGGGCAGTGGGGTCGTTGATTTGGCGTTCAGGACGTCAGGGTGGGGTGGTGGGTTACAATGAGGTGGGTTTGGATGGTTTCGGGCGGGCGTTTGAGGAGGCGGGCCAGGGCTCGCTGGTAGAGCTGGAGCTGAGGCCGGTAGGTTTTGATCAGTTTTTCCACGCCAGCTTCCGAGTCGAGGCGGTTGGTTTTGAAATCGTAGATCCAGGCGTGGCTGGCGTCGATGACGACCCTGTCGAAAACGCCCGAGACCCAAGAGCCGTCGTCGACGAGTTCGAAGGGCTTTTCGCGCCACAACACCGCACCCTCGCCGAACGTCGCGCGCTGGAAAACGGCGGTGATCCGGGGTTCGCGGAGCGTGGCCAGCACCTCGTCGCGGGCACGGGTGTCGAGCGGGTCTTCTGGGTCGATTTGCGCCTCGAGCATGGCGGGTAGTTCGGTCTCCCAGCCCGGTTTGAGCCAGTCGATGTGCTCGAAGAGTTCGTGGACGCGGGTTCCGAACTCGACGGCTTCCAGGGCCTGTTCGG
>CAZSPO010000077.1:0-11627 GCA_964608775.1 uncultured Chthoniobacterales bacterium
TGAGGGCTTCCATTTGGGGGCGAAGATGGGCGGCCTGGTGGGCGTGCCAGATTGGGCGCCCGAGCGTGACTGGTTTTCGTCGGCGGGTCAGTCGGAAGCGGAAGTGAAACAGTTCAGCGGGATAAGCCGGATCGGCGTTCCGATAGCGATGAGGTGTGCCGGGGTCGAGCCACAGGCAGGCCCCTGGGCGCAGCAAGAGAGTTTCGTGGGTGAACTCTCCTTTGATCAAATGGCGGACCGGCAGATAGACCAAGTGTTGATCGAGGGTTCGCCAGCCGTTGTCCCAATTCGGATGGGTGCGAGTAAAGCTGAGCAGGGTCCACTCCAATTGCACCTGGGAATCAAGAAGCGCCTCGGCGAAAGCGGGGGGAAACCAGGGGTGAGAGGGTTCGGCCATAGGAGCGAGAAGATGCGTTTCAGGACAAACTTTCAATACCTCAAACCATGGTCACAATTAAAAAACCGCTCTAGCTTGAAAACACATTAACTAATTCACACCAAATGACCGCCCTCCCTTCTTCCCCACGTGCATCCTCCCCTTACCACCTCACCCCGGAACAGACCGCCCAATTTCATCAAGAGGGTTACCTGGCTCCGCTGACGGCTTGTTCGGTCGAGGAAATGGCCGGACATCGCACCCATATTGAACAGCTTTTGGAGACGCCTTTCGTGGATCACGGTGCGGATGACAAGCGACATAAATCGGACGCGGAGCGAATGGGTGCGCTTAAAAAAGCATGGGGGCACAACCGGCATTTGGATGATCGCCCGCTCTGGGAGCTCTCCACCGCCCCGGCGATCGTGGGGGCCATGCAATCATTGATGGGGACAGATCTCTTGATGTGGCGCACCAATTTTTTTACGAAATATCCGGGGGCCAAAGCGATCCCTTGGCATCAGGATCGAAATTACTGGCCGCTTGAGCCGGAAATTGTCATTTCGGCTTGGCTCGCGATTGATGCTTGTGACCAGGAGAACAGCTGCTTGCAGGTTTTGCCAGGGTCGCATCGCAAACTCTTCCGGCATGTGCCAACGACCGAGGCGATGGCGTTTGACGAAATGGCCGACACAGATGGCCTCGACCTGTCGAAGCGAGTGAACATGGAACTTCAGCCCGGCCAGTTTGTCTTGTTCAGTGAGCGAACCTTGCATCATTCGGAGGAGAACCGGTCTGACCGCCGCCGGATGGGGCTTTCCATCCGGGTCGTCATTCCCCAGGTGCGAGTGCTCAGATTTGATTCGCCTTCGCACCGACTGGTCCAAATTGCCGGCAGCGATCCGCTGGGATTCAGTGCGACCTGCGAGCCGCCGAGCACCGCAGCGTTTTGAAGCGGGAAACCGAAGGTCGCACCTGCGATTTATCCCGGATTAACGCGCCCCACGTCCGAAAATCGTCGCGAATTGCGGGGGGTCAGATTCCCGGGCGACCACCGCGACTTCCACCCCGCTGAACCCTGCCTTTTCCAGCATGTCATGCAGCTCCGGCTCTCCAAAACCGAGCCAAAGATCGGCATACAACTCGCGCGCCTGCTCGAAGCTATGGCTGAGCAAGTCGAGAATGAGGATCCGCCCACCCGGCTTCAAAATCCGATGCGCCGCCCCCAACGCTTTGGGCGGGCTGGCTGCGTGATGCAGGGCCTGACTGAAAATCGCGATGTCCACGCTCTCCTTGGGAATCGGCGGATCCTGAATGTCGCCCAGTCGATACTCCAGATTGGCAAACCCGTTCTCCCGCGCAATGGACGCGCCGAATTCCACCATCTTTTCCGAGTTGTCGACCGCAATCACTCGCTTCGCCTTCCGGGCTAGCAACTGCGACAACGTCCCCTCTCCCGCCCCCAGATCGGCAATCACCATCGGCGGAAGTAAATCGAGGAGCAAATGCGCCAGCGCCTGCCACGAACGACCCGGGCAGTGACTCCTGCCAAAGCGCCCGGCCAATCGATTGAAATATTCGCGAGCCAAATCTTGCCGCTTCCGGAGCACGACTTCAAGGGCCACCCGGTCCTTGGGTGACTCCGGTAGTTCTCCCTCACTTTTCTCCAGTAATTCCCTCAACAACCGACTGTCCGACTCAGTGGGCGCGAGGGCTGCCCCATAAAAACTGTTCTTTCCTACGCGCCGACTGCTGACCAGCCCCGCCTGCCGTAAGAGCCCCAAATGACTGGAAATCCGGGATTGCCCCATTTCCAAAATGCTCTGGAGCTCCGCCACCGTCAGCTCTTCCCGCAAGAGCAACAGCATGAGCCGCAACCGGGTGGAATCAGCCAGGGCCTTGATCGCTTGGGTCAAAGAAAGGTTCATTTTAGAAAATGCATCAATAAATCATGATTCGTTCATATTTAACTTGCAATCCCAAAGCGACCCCCTAGTTTGCCCTCACTTTCTTATGCCAAGACGCTTTATTTTTTCCTCTGAATCCGTTGGTGAAGGCCACCCCGACAAGGTGTGTGACACCATTTCCGATGCCGTTCTCGACGCTTGCCTCGCCCAAGATCCCCATAGCCGGGTTGCTTGCGAGAGTTTTGTTAAAAGCAATATCGCCATCGTCGGCGGTGAAATCACGACACAAGCCCGACTCGATTATGTCGCCATCGTTCGTGAGGCCGTGCGCGGCATCGGTTACATCCATGATGACGATGTCTTTCATGCCGACCATATCTTCGTGCAAAATCTTCTCACGGCCCAATCGGCGGATATCGCCCAAGGCGTGGACGCCCGCGAAGCGGAGCACAAAAAGACGGGCGAACAAGGCGCAGGCGATCAAGGGTTGATGTTCGGATTTGCCTGTGACGAAACCCCGGAGCTGATGCCCGCCCCGATCATGTTTGCCCATCGTCTGGGACGCGAACTGACCCGCCACCGCAAAGCGGGCACCGTGAACTGGCTCCGCCCCGATGCGAAAAGTCAGGTCTCGGTGATTTATGACGACGGCAAACCGGTCGCGATTTCCAATGTGGTGATTTCCACCCAACACAGCGCCGAGGTTCAGCATCCTGCCATCGAGGCGTTTTGCATCGAAGAAGTGATTAAAAAAGTCATTCCATCCAATTTCCTGAATGCAGAGACCGAATTTCTGATCAATCCGACCGGGCGCTTTGTGGTCGGCGGGCCGCAGGGAGACAGCGGGCTGACCGGGCGGAAAATTATCGTCGACACTTATGGGGGAATGGGTCGGCACGGCGGCGGAGCCTTCTCTGGCAAAGATCCTTCCAAGGTCGATCGAAGCGCTGCTTACATGGGGCGCTACGTGGCCAAAAACGTGGTGGCTGCCGGGTTAGCTCGCAAATGCGAGATTCAATTTGCCTATGCCATCGGCCACCCCAAACCGGTTAGCGTGCATATCGACACATTCGGTACGCACGCCATTGATGAAGAAAAAATCGAACAAGCGGTGCAGGCGGTTTTCAGCTTTAAACCGGCGGACATCGTTAAGGAACTCGACCTGCTCCGGCCTATTTATTCCAAAAGCACCAACTACGGGCATTTCGGCAAAGAAGACCTCGATTTGCCCTGGGAGAAAACTGACAAAGCAGGTGCCCTCAAGGCAGAAGCCGGGCTCTGACTCTTTCCCTAGCATCCATTCCATCGGCGCTGTCGAAACCCCATCGTTTAAACCACAACCTAGAAACATACTGATTATGACTACCACTACCACCACCACGTTCTCGACGAGCACGGACTACAAGGTGCGCGATATCGCGCTCGCATCTTGGGGCCGCAAGGAAATCAAAATCGCCGAGCAGGAAATGCCCGGTCTTATGGCCATCCGCGAAAAATATGCTGCTGAGAAACCGCTCGCAGGCGTCCGCATTAGCGGTTCGCTCCACATGACAATCCAGACGGCTGTTTTGATCGAAACCCTCGCCGCCCTCGGAGCCACCGTCCGCTGGGCCAGTTGTAACATTTTTTCCACCCAGGACCATGCCGCCGCAGCCATCGCGGAAGCGGGATATCCGGTCTTCGCCTGGAAAGGTGAGACACTTGAAGAATACTGGGATTGCACCTGGCAGGCGCTCTGCAATGCAGACGGTCTTGGGCCTCAAATGATCGTCGATGACGGCGGCGATGCTACCCTGCTCATTCACAAAGGGTATGAACTCGAAGAAGGCAGTGATTGGGTCGATAGCCCCTCTTCTTCTAGCGAAGAACAGGTGATTAAAAATCTCCTGAAGAAGGTGCACGCCGAAAATCCCTACATTTTCCACGAATGGGTCAAGGAGTGGAAAGGCGTCTCCGAAGAGACCACCACCGGCGTCCATCGCCTCTACAAATTGCAGGAACAAGGCAAGCTTCTCGTTCCTGCCTTCAATGTGAACGACTCCGTGACGAAGTCGAAATTCGACAATCTTTATGGCTGCCGTCACTCCCTCATCGATGGATTGAACCGCGCGATCGACGTGATGATTTCGGGGAAAGTCGCCGTCGTTTGTGGTTATGGCGACGTCGGCAAGGGCTGCGCCCAATCCCTCCGCGGCCAGGGGGCTCGGGTGATTGTAACGGAAATTGATCCGATCAACGCGCTGCAAGCTGCGATGGAAGGCTATGAAGTTACCACGATCGAATCGACCTTGGGCGAAGCCGATATCTATGTGACCACCACTGGCAACAAAGATGTCGTCACTTTCAATCACATGGCCAAAATGAAGGATCAGGCAATCGTTTGTAATATCGGCCACTTTGATAATGAAATCCAGATGGACCTCTTGAATGAAGCACCAGGTGTGACCAAAGAGAACATCAAGCCGCAGGTCGATTGCTATACCTTCCCATCTGGCAACTCCATTTACATGTTGGCGGAGGGTCGCCTAGTCAACCTCGGTTGCGCCACCGGCCACCCAAGCTTTGTCATGTCAAACAGCTTCGCGAATCAAACCCTCGCCCAACTTGATCTTTGGAGGAACCGCGACATTTACAAACCCGCCGTTTACGTCCTGCCGAAAAAACTGGACGAGGAAGTTGCCCGCTTGCACCTCGAAAAAATCGGGGTGAAACTCACCCAGTTGACCCCGGAGCAGGCCGACTACATCGGCGTGCCAGTGGAAGGCCCGTTCAAGCCAGAACATTACCGCTACTGAAACGGTCGACTGGCTGGCATTTCGCGTCTGTCCGACAAAACTTATCAGCCGCGCTCCCGATGGGGCGCGGCTGTTTTTTTTCCCTTGCCGCAACCCTCCCTCCTTTGTCCGGGCTAGCTCCCGTCCTGACGGACTGTTGTAATACGGAACCGCCTGAGGGACAAAGCCCTGCGCAAAAAGATCAAGTAAACACGACTGGTTTTAGGAAACAGCAGGGTTCATCAACTGCTGGCGGATTGTCGGGGGGCATAAGAACGGTGCGACCAGATGGCCACCGCCACCAGGCCTCCCGCAAAATAAGCCACGGCATCCCACGGATCTGCGACTCCCATCCCGAACGCAAACGGCCCGGTCCATTCGCAGATCACGGTCCAGAGCAATCCGTATACTAGCATTTCCCCCAACTGCGGGGGCCCCGTTGATCGCCAGCCGAGCCAGGCATGCAACGCCATCAACGGAGGAAGCATCGCGGGTAAGAAAAGGAGATCGCGAAAGTAAAAATTGGAAAAATCTTTCGGCAACCACCACGCCTCGATTCCCACCACCCGGTGCCACACATAGAGCCCGACGGCTCCAAGCCAGACCGGGTCTCGATACCAGCGGCCTCGTTTCATGACCCCGAACGGCTATTCAGGACACGCTTAGTATGCTGAGACATAAAAATCAACAGAGGGCGAGCACGACAAAACCGATTCCGATTCCCAATCCCAATTTAATCAGCATCACCAACACAACCGCACCTTAGCCCTTCGAGCCTGCCTTGCAACTCCGGCCCGCGCACTCAACTCACATGGAGGAATGCCGTCACCGGGGTTGGAGCCAGCTTTTCCCGACCGCCGAGAAAGTCGAGTTCGATGAGAAATAAAACGGCGGCCAACTCGCCCCCCAGCCGTGTCACCAAGTCACCGGCCGCTTTTGCCGTCCCACCAGTTGCTAGCAGATCATCGACCAACACAACCCGTTCCCCGGGAGCCACAGCGTCGGTATGCATTTCGATAGTCGCTTCTCCGTATTCCAAGCTGTAGGAAGCCGAGACGGTCTCAAATGGCAGCTTCCCCTTCTTGCGGATCGGCACAAACCCAATTCCCAACTGCACCGCCGCCGCCGCTCCAAAAATAAACCCCCTGGCATCAATCCCCAGGATTTTTGAAGGACGATGCACCGCTGCCGCCTCCGCAAAAAGGTCAATCGCCGCCTTCAATGCTTGCGAATCAGCCAGGGCCGGGGTGATATCTTTGAAAATAATCCCCGGCTTCGGGAAATCGGGGATATCCCGGATAAAACGTTCGAGAAGAGCAAGTTTGGCTGCATCCATCCAATGAGGGTGGCCGCATGACGCCTAAAGATCAAGCGGGAGAGAGGAAAACCGACGGGGCAAACCCAGCCGGACAGCCGTGCTCCCATGGCAACCGCCTCACCCCTTCCTCATTTGGCCAATTTTCCAGGCCGCGCCCTGCGTTGTTCCCGGAAATGCCGCGGGGTCCAGCCGGTGACCCGTTTGAATTGCCGGGAGAAGTAAGCTTCCGAACAAAAGCCAAAATGATCCGCCAACTGAGCATTGGTCGGATTCTCTCTCAGAATCAATCGAATGGCCGCGTGCATGATCGCTCGCTGCCGGTATTGGCCGGGACTGCTGCCAGCGAGGCGGGCGAATCGTTTCCGAAAACTCTCGTAAGAAACCCCGAGGTCACGGGCGAGTTCCGGATAGCTAACCGCCCGTTCTAAATCCGTTCCCAACGCCTGCTTCGCCTTGGCGAGAAATCGGGCATCGGCTTCCGGAGTCTCCCGCTGTGATTGGAGAAGCAGCAAATCGAGAATCAACAGCTCCAACAGAGCAAAGCGGCGGGCCGCATCCAAGCCGACTGCCGTCAACGAAGGAGGTCCTTCCGCCAAAGCAACCATCCGATCGGCCCAATAGTCCACCGGGGCCGCCTCCAGGACCGGGCGATCCGGGGTGAGCCAACCAGCTTTTTGCCATCCCGTCATTTGCGAGCTTTGAAAACAGACAAACAATTGATCCCACCGCTTCCCAGGGGCGGGTCCGTAACTGTGCGGCACATCGGGAAGCACCACCACACAACTCCCGGGGGGGAGCGGTTGCTGCTCTCCTGAGTCGTTTCGGTATCGTCCGAGACCACGCAGGGTTAGAACCAGGGCGTATTGCGGGTATCGACGGTTTGTCGGCCAAATCCCAGGGCTCTGGCAATCGCAAGCCACTTGGGTGACCGCTCCGGTTGGGCGCGGCTCCGTGTCGAGCCAGAAGGGGGTGGTGCGGTTTAAGCAGTCAAGGACGGACATCCCAAATTATGCATGCCAAATCCCAATGCGGCAATGGTCACCGGCGAGATTTCGAGGGATGTTGGATCGATGAATGCGATGACACTCCCTCCTGTGACCGCCTGCGGTCTCCCGTTGGCGATGGATGATTCGGCCTTGGGCTGGCTGGAAAGCGCCGTGCCGTTGTTAGAAGACGCCAACGCGCTGCGGGACCAACTGGAGCGGGAGGGCTACCTCTTTTTACCCGGGTTTTTTGACCGGGCGGCCGTGCTGGAAGCGCGGAAGGTCATTCTTCATCACCTGAAGGCAAAAGGCGGTCTTGCCCCTGGGAGCAAGCTGGACGAGGCGATCCCGTCCGAGTCGGGATGGCGCTTGCCGATTCATGGTGCTGGGCTGGCGCGAACACCCGCCCTGTGCGACTTGCTTTACGGGCCGCCGTTGTTGGGTTTTTTTCAGACCCTGCTGCGGGGGGCCGTGCGCCATTACGACTATACTTGGTTCCGGGCGGTGGGACCGGGGCCTGGCACGAAGCCGCATTGCGATGTGGTTTACATGGGACGGGGAACCCAAAACGTGTATACCAGCTGGGTGCCCTATGGGGATATCCCTTTGGAAATGGGTGGCCTTATGCTCCTCGAAGGCTCCCACTTGAGAGCGGGTCGGTTAAAGGCCTATTTGCAATCGGACGTCGACCAGTATTGCGTCAATCGACCGGAGATCGAGGGTCGCCGGTTACCGGGACGAAGCTGGGGTTGGCTCACCCGGAACCCAGTCAGTTTACGGGAAAAGCTGGGGGGCCGCTGGCTCACCGCCCCCGAGTTTCGGGCGGGCGACCTGCTAATCTTCGGGATGCATGTCGTGCATGGGAGCTTGGACAACGCCTGGCGCGGCCTGCGGCTTTCCACCGACAGTCGTTATCAAAGAGCCGACGAGCCAATCGACCCCAGATGGGTGGGGGAAAACCCATCCGGCCATGGGAAAGCGGCGTTGCGAGGGCGGATTTGTTAGCGTTGAAACGGAGAGCGGAGGCGCAGGTGGCACCGCACGCTCCTGGCCTATCCGGCACAGAGAGGCGAAGGCGCTATCCTGTTGGCTTCGCCGCATCCGCACCCTGCCGAACCAGGGCGAAAAGTTTTGCAATAAATTTGCATTGACTCTGCAAACGACTTGCATTAATTCGATTCAGGCTATGGGTATGCTATTTTCAATAACACCCTTCGTGACTAACATCGCCTGAGTCGTTCGCTGTTATGATGGATCCCCTCTCTTCCTCTTCTCAAAGCACGCCCGGGAAAATGCCAGGGCGCGAGATCGACACATCCGGCGTCGTTTCCGGAACCACGGCCGCGATTCTTCGAAATATTCAGGCTGTCGGAGTCGATCTCTGCATCTGGAAACGCCCGCCGCTCACGACGGCTTTGCCAGCCGTCAACGCGCTCTTCCATGGTTCCTCCTCTGCCCTTCCGTTTGACCGGGTGGCTCCTTCCTTTTCCGATCTCCTTGCGCTGGTCTCCGCATCACCCGACCCGGCGGGAGCCCGGGCTTTGGCGACTGATCTTCACGATTTAATCCGGCTCTTTGGAGCGATCACGAAACGGCGTCATGTTCGGCTGCGGCTCGAATGCTGGGATCATGATGGCTGCGCCAAGTTTCATGCGGACAGTTTGCGACTCCGGTTGCTCTGCACCTATGCGGGGCCGGGCACAGAGTGGCTGGATGCGGAGAATGTCCGGCGCGACCGATTGGGAGATTGGAGCCGTTCGTTGGAAGAGGCGAATCAGGCGATTGTGGTGGATCCGGCCCGCATTCATTGCACGCCTGCCTGGCATGTTTTGGTCTTCAAGGGTCGGCATTCGGAGAACAGCGGCTCTGCCGGACTTGTGCACCGCAGCGCCCCCGTCTCCGCAAGCGGCAAAAGACGGCTCGTGCTCCGTCTGGATCTCCCTGAATCTTGTTCCTGCTAATTGGCCATGCAAAAGCAACTTCCTGTCACAGTCCTCTCCGGCTTTTTAGGAGCCGGGAAAACGACTCTCCTCAACCACATCCTCCACAACCGCGAAGGTCGGCGCGTGGCCGTGATCGTTAATGATATGAGCGAGGTGAATATCGATGCCTCACTCGTGCGGGATGGCGGGGCTGGACTGAGTCGCACCGAGGAGAAGCTAGTCGAAATGACCAACGGCTGCATCTGTTGCACGTTGCGGGAAGATTTGCTTCGCGAAGTAGCGCGACTGGCCGAGGAAGGGCGGTTTGATTATTTGCTCATCGAATCGACCGGCATTTCCGAACCACTTCCCGTGGCCCAAACCTTTACCTTCGAGGATGAAACCGGTCGCGGACTAGCCGAATTGGCCCGGCTCGACACGATGGTCACCGTCGTCGATGCCGCGCATTTTTTAAAAGCGTTCGAATCAGCGGAATCCCTGCGGGACCAGGGATTGGCTCTCGGAGAGGAGGATGAACGGACGGTGGCCGATTTGTTTATCGACCAAGTAGAATTCGCCGATGTGCTGGTGATCAACAAAACCGACCTCTTGGACGCCGAGTCGTTGGCGGAATTGCGGGCGATCCTCGGGCGGTTGAATCCGGGGGCCAAGATGTTAGAGGCTGAACGAGGGCGGGTCCCGCTGGGTGAATTGCTGGATACCGGTCGGTTTGACATGGAGCGCGCCCGCCATTCCGCCGGTTGGCTGCGAGAGTTGGAGCGGGTGCACGCACCGGAGACCGAGGAATACGGCATTGGGAGTGTGGTTTTCCGGGCGCGCCGCCCTTTTCATCCCCAACGGTTTTGGAGTTTCATCCATGGGGAATGGCCGGGTTTGCTTCGGTCGAAGGGCTACTTTTGGTTGGCGAGCCGACACGATATGATCGGGATGTGGAGCCAGGCAGGAGGGAGTGCGGAATATCGACCCGTAGGCTATTGGTGGGCGGCCGTGCCCAAAGCTTCGTGGCCCACGGAACGCGAAGTGATCGCCGCCATCATGGGTGATTGGGAGGAACCGTTCGGCGACCGGCGACAACAGCTTGTTTTCATCGGGCAAAATTTTGATCCCGAATCCGTGCAAACCGCCTTGCACCGCTGCCTGTTGGATGACCGGGAGATGGCCTGCGGTCCCGAGGGTTGGAAGCGAATGTTTCATGATCCCTTCCCGACCTGGATCACAACGGCGGCGCCCGATAGGGTCGACGCGTGAAGGGCGAAGAGCAAGCATCTCTCCACCTCTCCCCGCTCCCGGGCTTGCGGTCGTTTTGCTTGCTCAGTGCAAACCTTTCCCAGGTCAGGCCTCGCAAAACGAAGCGCACCCCCCTGGGATTTAGCCAGGGCTAAGGGCAACCGGTCGGATTGTGTCGAACTCTTCACAAACGCGATTTTGACATACTGCCCCGGTTCCCTGAGATGGGTTTTGCACTGAGCGATCTGTCAAAGATTCGACCCGCTCACCTCTCGGTGTATGAAGTGGGCGGGCTGACTCTCGATGGCCTTCGGCAACATGCCGTTCCCGGTCATACGGATTGAAAAAGGTGCCAGACGACATTCACGACTCCCTTCACAAAAAACTCACTCTCCTCACATGCACGACATCGCCCACTCTGACCCCATGGCAACCCGCCTCAGCCCTTACGGATCGACGCGGTCCACCATTCCGGGTGCCCCGCTTGCGCCCGATGAACTGAACCGAATGGACGCCTTTTGGCAGGCTTCTATGTATTTGATGTTGGGGATGATTTATCTTCGTAACAATCCGCTCCTGCGTGAGCCGCTTCAACCGAACGACATCAAACGCCGCTTGCTGGGCCACTGGGGGTCAAGCCCTGGACAGGCCTTTATTTGGATTCATCTCAATCGCATCATTCAAAAATATCAACAGCCGTGCGTTTACCTATCGGGGCCAGGGCATGGGGCACCGGGCATTTTGGGGCCGATGTATTTGGAGGGTTCGTATTCGCAAGTCTATCCGGAGATGGCCCAGGATGAACCGGGTATGTTAGAGTTTTTCAAACAATTCTCTTTTCCAGGTGGCATTGGGAGTCATTGCACGCCGGAAACCCCGGGATCGATACATGAAGGAGGCGAGTTGGGATACAGTCTGTCGCATGCTTTTGGGGCGGCATTTGATAATCCTGAGCTGCTCGTTGCGGCGGTGGTGGGAGATGGCGAAGCGGAGACAGGCCCGCTGGCGACTTCCTGGCATTCCAACAAATTCCTGAACCCCACTCGGGACGGGGCGGTATTGCCGATTTTGCATTTGAACGGATACAAGATCAACAATC
>CAZSPO010000078.1:0-7137 GCA_964608775.1 uncultured Chthoniobacterales bacterium
GTCGCCCGATTAGCCGACGCCGTGGTGGTCGGGAGTGCCATTGTCCGGCGGATTGCGGAACACGGTCGTTCCCCCGAGCTGGTCTCCCGGGTCTGCGGGTTCGTCCGCCCCCTGGTCGAAGCCGCCCACGCAGCCCGTCACCCGGCCTCGAACCTTTCCTCATGAGCCCTCCCCTTCCCTTCACCAAGATGAATGGAGCCGGCAACGACTTCGTCATGGTCGATAACCGGACCCGGCATCACTCCCTGACCCGCCATCAAATCGCGTCGGTTTGTGACCGACATCGCGGGGTGGGTGCGGACGGAGTGATCTTCCTCGATCCTCCCGAATCAGAGGGCGATTTCCGGATGCGCTATTACAACGCCGATGGGGGCGAGGCAGAAATGTGTGGAAATGGAGCGCGTTGTTTCGCCCGGTTTGCCCAGGCCACCGCAGGTGCAGAGGAACGAGTCCGCTTCGAAACGCAGGCGGGTTTGATTGAAGCCACCCTGACCGGGGATCAGGTCCGACTTGCCATGAGCCAGCCGCATGGACTTCGCCGCGACCTCCCGCTCACAGGGGGCGACTGGTCTTTCTCTGCCGACTTTGTCAACACCGGCGTGCCGCACGCCGTGATTTTTGTGGAGCATTTGGACGAGTTCCCGGTCGTAGAAATCGGGCGGGCGGTTCGGCATCACGCTTCTTTCGCACCGATGGGAACGAACGTAAATTTTGTCCGAACGATCGCTCCAGGAGGTCTGCAAATCCGAACATACGAGCGGGGGGTCGAGGAAGAAACGCTCGCCTGCGGCACCGGCGTGGTGGCGGCCGCGTTGATCGCCGCCCTGAAAACCGAGACGAACGGGCCAATTGCCGTGCGGGTGGCAGGTGGCGATGATCTGTTCGTCGGATTTGAACGGGCGGGAGACACCTTTTCTTTCGTGACTCTCACGGGTCCGGCTGATTTCGTGTTTAAAGGTGAGATTGTCATTTGATTCTCCCCTGGGTTCCCTGCCATAACGACTCCATTCCACCCACTCATGTTTAAAGGAACTTACACGGCCTTGGTCACCCCGTTCCGGCGAGGACAGATCGATGAGGAAGCCTTCGAACGGCTCATTGACATGCAAATCAATGGGGGTGTGACTGGCATTGTGCCGGTCGGCACCACCGGCGAATCCCCCACCCTGGATCACCACGAGCATCTGCGGGCGATTGAGTTGGCGGTCAAATTTGCTAATGGCCGTTGCCACGTGCTCGCTGGCACGGGTTCCAATGCCACCCGAGAAGCGGTGGAGTTGACTCAGGAAGCGGAGAAGCTCGGGGTAACCGGCACCTTGCACGTCGCGCCCTATTACAACAAACCATCGCAAGAAGGGCTCTACCGACACTTCATGCGGGTGGCCGAATCGACCAAACTCCCCATCGTGCTCTATAGCATCCCAGGGCGGTGCGGAGTGGAAATCGCTGTGTCGACGATCGCTCGCCTAGCCCAGGAAACAGATAATATCCTGGCCATCAAAGAAGCAGGCGGCTCGGTCGAACGCGTCAGCCAAATGCGGCAGGCATTGCCGGACCACTTCGAAATTCTCAGCGGCGACGATTCCCTGACCCTCCCCTTCATGGCCCTGGGCGGAGTCGGCGTGATCAGCGTGGCTTCCAATCTCGTGCCGGGCGAAGTGAGCGAAATGGTCATGGCCGCCCTCGCCGGCGATTGGGCGGGAGCGCGGACGGCCCACGAACGGCTTTATCCGCTCTTCAAAGATCTCCTGTCAATCGATGTGAACCCGGTGCCCATCAAGACTGCCCTCGCCCTGCGCGGCTTGATCCAACCCGAGTTCCGGCTCCCGCTCTGCGAGGCCTCTGATGCCGCGGTGCAAACCGTGAAAGAGTTGATGGCCCGCCTCGGGTTGCTCTCCGCATGAACCCGCTCCCCTTCGTCATGCACGGCTCCAAGGGAAGAATGGGGCAAGCCATCCTCGGTCTCGCCCGACAAGCTCCCGCACTTTACACCGTCGCGGGTGAAGTTGATCAAGGAGACGATTTGGCCGTCGTCCTATCGCAAGCGACCGTCGTCATCGACTTTTCCCATGCCTCCATCACAGCCGACCTAGCCGCCCGTTGCGCCGATGCCGGCAAAGCATTGGTCATCGGCACGACCGGCCATGCCCCCGCCCAGCGGGAAGCAATCGCAGCGGCCGCCAAACGGATCCCCGTGGTGTTTGCCCCCAATTACAGTATCGGAGTGAATACCCTCTTTTGGTTGACCCGAAAGGCTGCGGAGATTTTGGGGCCTGATTTTGATTTGGAAGTGGTGGAAATGCATCACCGGCTGAAAAAAGATGCCCCCAGCGGAACCGCCCGTCGGTTGGCTGAAATTCTCTGCGAAGCCCGCCAATGGAATTATGATCGCGAGGTGCGCCATGGCCGGGAAGGGATGGTCGGCGAACGCCCAGACCGTGAAATTGGGATGCACGCCTTGCGCGGTGGGAGTGTTGTCGGGGATCACACCGTCAGTTTTTCCACCTCCGGCGAACGAGTGGAGCTCCGGCACATCGCCGAGAGCCGTGAGACCTTCGCTTCGGGTGCCCTGAGAAGCGCCGGATGGGCCGTGGCGCAAACCCCAGGTCTTTACGACATGCAGGATGTCTTGGGGCTGCACTAAACCACTGAAAGCATGCGCTGCGGCATCGCATTGGGCTCTAACCTCGGAAACCGACTCGCGGCGTTGCAACAAGCCCGGGCAGCGGTGACGGCATTGGCCGGAATCGAACCGCCGGTGCGCAGCTCATCCGTTTACGAGACGGATCCGGTCGATTGCGCCCCCGCAACCCCCGCCTTTTACAACGCAGTCATCGAACTGGGGTGCCACTTACATCCAACCGAACTGCTCGACGCCCTGCAAGGGATCGAACGGGACATGGGCCGACCATCCAAACGCCCCCGAAACGCGCCCCGCCCGATCGATCTCGATATTTTGTATTTCGGCAATCTGGTGTTGCACAACGAAGAGATCGTGATTCCCCACCCCCGGTTGGCCCAACGCCGGTTTGTCTTGAAGCCCCTGCACGACGTCGCGCCGGACCTCTTGCTGCCCGGGCGCGACCGTCCCGTGCGGGCCTTGTTGGAAACGCTCGACGATCCGACCGATGTGCGCAAGGTTTGTGATGCATGGTAGAGGAAACGATTTTAGCCAGGCAACACCGCTTGCGCTCCTGGAAAACCGCCAAGTCGGAAGGTCGCCGTTTGGCGGTATTAACCACGGCCGATTATCCGACCGCACGGTTGTTGGATGAGACTGGAATCGACCTGTTATTAGTCGGCGACAGTCTTGGGATGGTCACCCTCGGCTATCCGGACACCACCCATGTAACGATGGAGGAAATGCTCCACCACCTGCGAGCAGTCGTGCGCGGAGCAACGCGGACGCCGATTTGCGCAGACCTGCCTTACGCCAGTTACCGCACTCCGCGCGAAGCGGTGGAGAATGCCGGGCGCTTGATCGAAGCCGGGGCGCATCTGGTGAAAATGGAGGGCGGGACGGCCATTGCCGCCCAATTACAAGCGGTCGCAGCCTGCGGCTTTCCCTTCATCGGCCACATCGGCATGCTGCCGCAGCACATTCAGGAAACGGGCCGATACCGAAAATTTGGTCGGGATAAAGCGGAAGCGGCTCGACTCACGGACGATGCGCACGTGTTGGAAGATGCCGGAGCCCTGGGCATCGTGTTGGAATGTATCATGCCGACAGTAGCCAGTTTGATCACGGCTTCGATCGAGATTCCAACTATCGGGATTGGGTCAGGACCTGAATGCGACGGTCAGGTGTTGGTGCTCCACGATTTGATCGGTCTTTTCCCCTGGTTCCGTCCCTCCTTTGCCGAACCGGCCGCCGATGTGGCCACCCAAATCAAACAAGCCGCCACCTGCTTCCGCGCCCGGGTCGATGGCGATGTAGCCGGGACCGCTCCATCCCCACATTCCCCACCGGCCACACCCTGATCAGAATCGGATGGACATGACGGAAATGCCACCGGTCGTGTGCAGATCCTGCCACTGCTGCAGCATGACCGGTTGGTCGATATTGGTTTGTTGCGGTTCGGCTTCGGGGAAAAGCACGGCGGTGCCGAGGGGACCGAGATGGACGGCTAGCTCTTGACGGCTGACAGCGCCCGACTGGTCACGGTCGAGCGTATTGAATTCGACTTCCACCTTGCGAGCCATGGCCGGGGTCATCTCGCCCTGTTTTTCCTGCTCAGCAATGGTCGCCTCGACTTCGGCACGGGAGATCGTGCCATCGTCGTCCTGATCATAGCCGGCGAGCAATTGATCGACATAATGATCCCGCACTTCTGCGCTAGAGAGTCGGTCGTCACCATCCTGATCCAGCCGTTTGAAATGTTGTTCCGGCGTCTCATTTCCCTCCGTCGCCGCGCTGGGGTCAGCGGTTTCACTTTGAGCAAATGCGGCCGTGCCACAGGTTAATCCAGCACCGAGGAGAAGGAGAATCAATCGCATCTCTCAGCCATTAAAGGTCGTGTCGAAAATTGCCAAGGCCAAAGCAGCAAAAGCACTGCCGACGGCGGGTTGGCTCGGGCAAATCAGCGGGGCGAGCGGCCGTCCGCTGGAAATGGACTGCACCCGGATGATTTCGCCCGGTTTTGTTCCGTTTTCCTTCGCTTTCCTTCGGTTTCCTTCGGTTTGCCGGGTTAACCCATCCCCGTTTGGGACGCCTGTCATTCGGCCTCCGCCATTTCCCGCAATTGACTCTCGATGGGGAACCCTCAATGTTTCATAAAACCCATCCTGTTTTAATGGATTAATAGGAGTAAAAACCGTCGCAAACAGACCAATCGCTACCATGAAGCTGAGCCGCTCTGCCACCCGCCGCAACCGTCTGCGTCGGGCTGTGCATTGGCACGGGCGATTTGTGCAGGCGACCGGCTTTTTGCTGGCCGTCGTGCCCGAACCCCATCCGGTGCCGGATTTGGCGGATCATCTCTATTTGGAAGCGGATTGCGGGGCGGCAGGAAAGCTGCGGTTTGCCCTGAACACACGCTCCCGGCGCAATCAGATGGCGGGCTTTGACCACCGGGTCCGAATGGCGCGACACCGGGCCTCAATCGAGGTCTTTCCCGCTCCCGGGTTGGAACTGACTCCCCTGCGGGATTACGAGGGGTTGGAGCGAACTCACAATCTCTTTTACGAAACCTTCGAACAAGCGGCATTGGAAACTTTGATGATCGACGAGGCTAAATCCGCAGTCATGACGCGAGCTTGGGGCATTCATTATCAACGCGGGCGACAGGGCGGCGTGCACCAGTTGCATTCCCGCCGGGCGAGCTGCGCGGTGCCGGAGGAGGTGCGCGGGATGGACGGCGGGCTTGCGCTTTACCATACCGATCCCGCACGATGCACCTTCTATTGTTTCAAATTTTG
The DNA here is from genome assembly GCA_964608775.1 of uncultured Chthoniobacterales bacterium. GTDB lineage: Bacteria > Verrucomicrobiota > Verrucomicrobiia > Chthoniobacterales > CAZSPO01 > CAZSPO01. The sequence goes on from CAZSPO010000078.1 coordinate 5,419, forward strand.
CGGCCAACCCTGATGACCTTTTTCCCATGAAAATCCTGCGCCACACCGAACCCGAATACGGCCCATTCATCCGCACGCTCGACCGTCGTCCCATGCCGTCGGCGGGGGTGCAAAAAAAAGTGGCAAGCATTTTGGAAGCGATCGCCGAGGAAGGCGACCCGGCGGTGCTGCGGTTTACCAAGAAGTTCGACGGACGAACGCTGACTCCGGCAACCATGCGGGTGGAGCCAGGAGAAATCCGGATGGCCCGGGTGGAGCCGGAGGTGGAAGCGGCGTTGCAGGCGGCCCATCGAAATGTGCACCGGTTTGCGCGGCGAAGCATGCGCCGGGCGTGGCGGGCGAAAAATTATCAGGGGACCGAGGTGGGGGAACGGTTTGATCCGTTGCGGCGTGTGGGGATTTACGTGCCGGCCGGGACGGCTCCGTTGGCCAGCACCGTGCTGATGACCGCAACCTTCGCGCAGGCGGTGGGGGTGCCAGAAATCGTTGTTGCCACGCCGGTGGGGTTGACCGGCGAGGTGCATCCCGCCGTGTTGCGAGCGCTGGCGCTCACCGGGGTGACGGAGGTTTACAAAGTTGGCGGAGCCCAGGCGATGGCCGCCTTGGCATATGGCACCGCGACCATTCGTCCGGTGGACAAGCTTTTTGGACCCGGGAACGCCTGGGTCGTCGAGGCGAAGCGGCAGCTCTTTGGCACCGTGGCCATCGATCTGCTCCCCGGGCCAAGTGAGGTCTTGGTGATCGCGGACGCCGGAGCGAATCCCGCCTGGGTGGCGGCCGACCTGCTGGCTCAGGCGGAGCATGGGCACGGGAGTGGCGCGGGGCTCTTGACCCCAAGTCCAGGGCTCTTGCGGAAGGTCGAAGCGGAGGTGGAAAAACAGGCGGCCGCCAGCGAACGGGCGGCGCATCTGGAACCGGTGGTGCGCGACCATTTGTTTTTGTTACAAACCGTGGACATGGAAGAGGCGGTGCGGTTGGCCAATGCATTTGCCCCGGAACACCTGGTTATCGTGGCGGAGGAGGACGAAACCTTGGCGGCACAGGTGCTGACCGCTGGAGCGATTTTTCTGGGCCCCTGGTCGCCCGTGGCTGGTGGGGATTTCCTGGCCGGGCCGAGCCATGAATTGCCGACGGGCGGGGCAGGCAAGGCTTTTGCCGGGCTAACGGCAGATCAATTCCAACGACGGACAAGCCTCGTGCGATTCACGGAAGCCAGCCTGAGGAAATCGGCACCGCACATTGAAGCATTCAGCCGGGTGGAAGGGTTGGACGCTCACGGACGGTCGGCATCGGTGCGGATGGAGGGGGGCGCTTAATGGCGCCCGCTTAATTTCTAGGCAGACTCGCGAGGAATTGGCTGGCGGCCGGGTCTGCGAACGGGGGAGGCAAGGCGAGTGCGGCGGCTTGGAGCCGGGCGGTGGCTCCAGGGAGTTGAGCGAGACGAGCGACCGTGTCGCGGCGGATTTGGGCGGTGCGGGCGAGGAGGAGCGATGATTTTTCACAGAGCTGAAGGGCGACCTCATACCGGTCTTCGGCCATCGCTCGGTCGAAGAGGGCCAATTCAACCTTCGCGATTTGCGAGGGGGTCAGGGCGGCCCGACGGACGAGGGCGGGGATGAGATCGAACCGGCGGGACTCCCCGACGATCCGAATGACCGCGTCGGGGGCGTCGTCCTGATCCAAAGCAGGAAGGTGCCGGATGGCGCGGGGAAAATCACG
>CAZSPO010000078.1:7147-9552 GCA_964608775.1 uncultured Chthoniobacterales bacterium
CACGATGATCCAGGGCAAGCCGGACGAGATGCCCGGCGACCTGTTCGCGACCGATCAGGGCGGCTGGGAGACGGTCTTCCAAGAAATCGACGGCCTCGCGGCGGTGGCCGGTTGTTTCCAATGCCTCAGCGAGAGCGATCCAGGCGCTGGACTCCGTGAGGCCCCACATCTCCAGCTGCGCCCGAAGCGCGGCGGCGCGATCGATTTCATCGGATTCCAAAGCGATCTGAAAGCGGAGAGCGAGTTGTTTGGGACTTTCGGCTCCTTGTTGCAGGACGCGATCGAGAAGTTCGCGGGCGGCCTCCCCTTCCCCAGCTTCCCAAAGCGCGCGGGCAACGCGAGTCACCCCTTGAGAATCAACGAGTTCGGCGGGAGCGGGAAACCTTTGCAAGGCATGGCGGACGGGGTCGAGTTGGTTGCGCGCGATGGCGAATTCGAGCCAATGACACCAAGCCGCTGAGCCAGGGCCGGCGGCTTCGGCGCGGAAGGCCAATTCATCGAGCCATTCGGAAGCGAGAGAGCGGCGAACCGTTTCTGCTTGCATGGCATTGAGAAAACGGAGGATGACGCCCCGATCGACGGCTTCTTTTTCAAAACGAGCGGCCACCTGCCAAAAAGCGGGATTGTCGGGGGCGACGGCGAGAAGTTGTTCGAGTCGGAGAAGTTGGAGGCCGATGGCGGCCTCGGAGGTTTGAGCGGCGGCGGTGAGGGCCACCTGAAAGAGCCAACGCCGCAGGTCGGGGTCGGCTTCGCGGAGAAGGCTTAGAAGCGCTTCGAATTCTCCGGCCCGGGCGAATTCGCGTGCAAAGCGCCGGATTTCACCCGGCGAACCTTCCAGGGCAAGGAGAGAAGCGGCGAGGGCGGCGCGCTCACCGATCAGCTCGCGCTCGGCAATATCGAGTTGCAAAAGTTGATCAAGCGCTTCGCGAGGGTGGCCGGCATCAATGAGCATGGCAGCAGATTCCTCCACCACCGGGGCACTATGAGGATGGCGTTCGAGGAGACCAGCCAGCAGTCGCTCTGATTCCTCCACACGCCCGAGGGCGCGAAGAAGGCGGATACGGGTGATTTGGCTGGAGAGAGGGAGCCGATCTTGTTCGGAAAGCAGATCAAGAGCGAGACCGTAGAGACCCATTCGCTCGCGACTCTCAATCAGCGAGAAGACCACATCCCGCTGGAGGGTGGTGGGATGGGCGGACGGGTGTTGCCTTTGGCGTTGGAGATAGCTCTCAAGCGCCTCGGCGAGTTCGCTCCATTCATCAGCCGCCCGGTAGGAGATGATCATTTGGCGGGTATGCTCGGCGCTGCCGCCGGAACTTTCAGCAATGGCCCGATGCCAACGGGCAGCCGTGACCCCTTCACCTCGCTGGAGCCATTCGCCGCCCGGATTAAACCGGGCGTTGACAGAGAGCAGCGAGGCGTCGGGGCCGGCCAGATGAAAGTGGATCGGGTCGAGAGAGGCTCCGGAGAGAGATTCCACCGTGCGCTGCATGATGAAAGCCTGGATGACACTTTGGGCTTCGTCCGAGCTGAGTGCCAGGCGGGCTCGATCGGCCAGCGCCCGGTTGCGCACGAATTGCGCGGCTTCGGTGAGCCCAGCTTGCCGGAGGGTTTCGATCGCTTCGAGGAGGAGATCCCAGGGGGCGGCAGAAGCGGTCCCGCCGCCATCGATGAGGGAACCGCCTGAGGGCGAAGTGATCCGGTTGAGGATGAGAAAATCGGCGGCGCGTCGGACGGCATCGGCTTCGCCCCCAAGGGCCGCGAGGAACAGTCGGGTAAGCGCCTGATTGTAGAGACCGACATCGGCTGCCGCATCCATGGTGGCGCGGAGCCAGGCAGCACGCTGGGCGCGGGGTTCGAGAAACCAAGCGGTGCGGAGGGCGAAGGCGCGTCCGGCTCGAAAGCCCGCCTCGGGATGAGTCACCCCATCGGCGATCATCGCCCGAAACCGGTCCAGGCGACCGACGCGGAGCTGCCAGTCAGCCAGTTCGGGGAGGGAATCGACCATTTCCGGTCGAGTCGGATCCCAAAGCTGGTCTGCCAAGCGGGTGGCGAGATCGTAACGACCGCGGGCGGCGCAGACGGCAGCGGCTTGCAGTCGGGTGCCGGGACTGGTGGCGTCCTCGGGCAGGAGGGCTTCCATCCAGGCAAAATCGACTGCGCTCGCATCAAAAACGAGTTGCTGCATGAGGGCGGTGAGGGCGACTTCGGCCAGGTCCGCACGGGGAAGGTCACGGTTCCAAATTGAATCAGGAAGATCGCGGGAAGCCCCGAGCCGGATGGCGAGTTGAACGTAAACATAGAGAGGCAATTCCCCGCCCACACCGGAGTCAATCCGATTGGCAGCAAGGGCGAGGGCGCGGGGGGCGTCGCCTGAATGGTAAAAAGCCCAGAGCGCCTCGGTC
>CAZSPO010000078.1:9562-11624 GCA_964608775.1 uncultured Chthoniobacterales bacterium
TCCGACGTGATCCTGCTGTTCCTGGGCGGCTTCCCATTGAGCAATCCAAGCGGCCCGCTCCCGTTCAAACCGAGGCTCTTGGTAGAGAAGCGAGAGAGAGCGGATGGCTTCGAAGCGAGCCTCTTCATCGTCCAGACTCAGGCGGGTGAGGGCGGCTTCCCGTTCAAACAGACGGGCGCGCACGGCAGCGGCGGACTCGCCACCTTGGGCAAGCAGGCGCCGGGCGTGCAAAAGGTCGCGCGCTTCGCGGTTGCGCTTTTCGTCATCGCCCTCGCCACCGGGAGCCAGGAGAGCCGCATGACTCGGCCGCTGCGGACCGCGATCGACGACCAGGCGAAATGCGGCAACGGCTTCCGGCAGAGTGCCTTGGGCAGCAAGGAGGTGGGCATGCGCGAGAATCGCCGCGAGCTGGCCCGGCTCCAGACGGGCCACTTCGGCCAGGAGCGGCTCGGCCGACTGATAATCCTCATGGCGCAGAAAAAATTCGGCGGCCTCCCGCAGGATGAGCGTATCGCGCGGGTTCCGGGCAGCGAGACGGGACCAGGTGGCAGCGGCTTCGCGAAAGTCGAAGTGGGCTTCCTGGAGTTCGGCGAGTTTTCGGAGCTGTTCGCGGGGATGTTGTTTGGCGAGCATCACGAGCCGACGCTGATGGAGAATCGCCTCTTCGTAGCGTCCGGCGGTTTGGGCGGCTTGGACCAGCGTTTCGAGCGCCCGACTGGGATCGGGCGAGGCGAGGCTGGAGCTTTCCAACAGGGCAAACGCTTTGCCCTCCTCCCCCTCGCGTTGGAGCAGGGCGGCAGCGGCCGATTGCAGGAAAGGATCAGCTGGCTCGACGCGAAGACGTTCGGTGTAGCGCTCGCGCATGGCAGCCAACCGGCCATGACGTTCGGCGTATTGGAGGGCCGCATTAAAAAGACTCCACTGCCGGGTGGAATCGTTGGAAGTTTGAATTTCACTGTCGTAGACCTCCAACACTCGGTCGTGTTGACCGGCTTCTTCCAACATGCTGACGTAAGAGGGAAGCACATCTCCCCGGGAAGTGCCGCGGCTTTCGAGCCGGTAAGCCCGTTCCCAGGAGCGGAGGGCGGCCTCGGATTCCCCGGCCATCTGCTGGGCGCGGGCGAGGTCGGACAAGGCGGCCACGGAACCGGGTTGATCGGCGGCCAATGATTCGTAGAGCGCGACGGCGGCGGGCCAATGGTTCATGGCCCCTTCGAGCCGAGCCATTTCGCGGCGGTAACGAAGCGCCTCGGCGGGAAAGGCCTCGGCCAGTAAGCGATATTGCTCGGCGGCATAACGACTTTGGCCTTCATCGGCGAGCAGCTTGGCGTAAGTCTCACGGAGGGCAGCGGGCGGGGAAGGATCGCCAGCCATCGATTTGCGGAGGGCACGAATCGCTTCGGGCCGGTTACGAGTCCAAGTCTGCCAGCGGGCCAGGCGGAGCCAATCAGCCGTGCGCCCCTCTTTCTCGGCGCGCAACCGGAGCGTCTCAATAAAGGCTCCCAGCGCCGCATTGAGCGGGCTGCGACCGGTGATCAGGTCGCTGGGAAAGCTGGGGGCTCCCCGGCGTTGGTAAGTCTGGAGCAGCTTGTCATCGGCCTGCGTCCTTTCCGCTTCGTCGCGCGCGGCAGCATAAGCTTCGTGGGCAGCGGCTCGGGCAGGTTCATCACGGCCCATCGCGAGGAAAAGCTCGGTCTTTTGCAGCAGCAAATCGAAATCGCCGGGCTGCAACCGGTCGGCCACGTCAAGCAGGCGACTGGCTTCTTCCAAACGATTGGCTCCTTGGTAAATCGTGGCGGCGCGCCGCATCCTGAGCACTTGGATGGCGGGGTCATCGCCCGCACGCTCAATCCACGCGGCTAGGACCCGATCGGCTTCCAGCGGGTTACCCTGGTGAAGGTGAAACTCGGCGAGCCGGGCGACAGCCGGTTCGTCCCAGGCGGCCTCAAGCCGTTCTTTCAAAATGGCTTCCGTGGCGGTGGCCAGGCGGTTGCGGTCGTAGAAATCGAGGATGCGTTCGGTGAGAGCGGCATCGTCGGGTTGGGCTGCCCGGAGGGTTTCC
>CAZSPO010000079.1:0-249 GCA_964608775.1 uncultured Chthoniobacterales bacterium
GCGGCAGCGGCGGATGCCATGCGTGAACGGCTCGCTTTTATCGAATCCGAGATTGCCCGGACCGGCCACCAAATTGAGTTGATCGGTGAGCAAGCCCTTTTGACCACCCAATCGACCGATGCCTCCAGCGGCCTCGATTCGGTCGCTGCTACCGTGGAATCCGCCAACCGGTTTCTGGCGGATCACCAGCGCGTTTACGGCGTGGTCGCCGATCTGCTTGAAACGCCTCCCTCCCTCCTCGACGCCCCC
>CAZSPO010000079.1:259-11456 GCA_964608775.1 uncultured Chthoniobacterales bacterium
TCGCCACCTCATGACTCCCCCCTCTTCCCGCCTCACCGGTTGCGGCAAAATGGCCGTAAATCTTCTCATTCTCGCCCTCCTCGCGCTGGGCGGCCTCTTCATTTGGCGGCAGTTTCAAACCCCTGCCTCCCCTGGAACCGCCTCCCCCCCGACCGCCCCACCGGTTTCCTCCGACTCCGTCGATGCCGTCTCCCCAGATCGGTTGGCCCCCCCACTCTTCGAAGCCCCTTCCCTGCCGCCCGCCGCCCCTTACCAACCCAAGGATCGCGTCATCCAAATCGAACTGAGTGAATACGCCGGTTACGCTGGCCTCATTGCGGCCAATGGCGGGTTGGCTCCCCATCCGGACAGTTTCTTTGCCCGCGAACATCAGTTTCAAGTGGCGATCACCCTGAGCGAAGAGGAAAGCTGGGCCGCGTTGAATACCGGGCAACTCGCCGCCTCCGCCACCACAGCCGATGTCTTGGCCGTTTATGGTCGGCAATTCCAGGTCGTAGTACCCGCCCAGATCGGGTTTTCTCGTGGGGCAGACGCTCTAATTGTTCGCAAAGAAATCCGCCGCTTGAATGATCTTAAAGGTAAAGCGGTCGCCACCTCCCAGTTTACCGAAGCCGATTTCTTCCTTCGCTACCTGGCTGGCGAAGCTTCCATCCCGGTGCGCATTCTCCCGGACTGGCCTCCGTCCGGCCCGCTCGATCCCGAGGCCATCCATGTAGTCTACTGCGTGGACGCCTTTGAAGCGGGTGATTTCTGCCTCGAACAAGCGCAAGCGGGCGACAGCCGGCTGGCCGGTTGCGTGACCTGGGCTCCGAAAACCGATGAAATCGTCCGCGACTCCGAAGGAACCCTCCGCACCCTGGTTTCCAACCGCAACCTGCTCATCATCGGCGATATTCTCATCGTCAATCGCGGTTTCGCCGAGGCGCATCCCGAGATGGTCGCCGGCTTAGTGGACGGGTTGCTGGCTGGTAACCGGATGGTGCGGGACGATCCCGAGCCCCATCTGCCAGTGCTCGCCCAAGCTTTCGGCTGGACGGCTGCGGAAACCAAAGCGGAGCTCGCCAAAGTCCACCTCGCGAATCTGCCGGAGAACCTCGCCTTTTTCGGTGGCACCATGGATAGCGCGGGCAGTTTTTCCGGTATTTTTCAGACCGCGGTGCTCTGCTACGGCAGCGATTTGATCCGGCAAGCGGCCGACCCCGCACGGTTCATCGATCTCGCTCCGTTGGAGGCCCTGGAAGCAGCCGGTCGGTATGCCGACCAAAAAATTGAGATTGCCCCGATCCGATCCGCGTCCGGTCCTGCGTTAGAAGAAGATCCGTTGCTCACTCGGGACATTCGATTTCTCTTTGAACCCAACTCGGCCGACCTGGCCGAAGGCGATTCGGCAAATGAGGAGAATCTCAAGGTGATTCAACAAATGCTTCGGGTCAGCCCCGGCTCCACGATTTTATTGCGCGGGCATGTCGACGACGCCTTGGTGGAAAAATTCCGGGAGCAGGGCGGCGAATCATTTGTCCGGACGATGGCCTTGAAAGCGATGGAATTGAGTCGTAACCGCGCACAATCGGTCCGTGAAACCCTGGTCGGCCAGGGAACAGAGGCCGGACGATTAGAGACCGTCGGACGCGGCTGGGAAGAACCGCTCGGCGCTGATTCGGACCTCAATCGGCGGGTGGAAGTGCAGTGGTTTACCATCGAATAAAACCGATTGTTTCATGAAGGGGCGCTGGTTGTTTGAGCCCACTCCTGCGGGGAGAATCCCGCGGCCCATTGCTCTGGATGCCACTTGGTATTTTTCTTCCCCGTCAGCAAACATCCCTTGTGCGCACTGTTTAGGCATTGAGCACAAGAATGGCGAATGGACTCATTAACAGAGCGCAATTACGCCGCTGATCGTCAGTCCCTGCCACAACAATGTGCTCAAGACCAAAGGCTACCACTTTCCCCTTGCGCAGCCATGACTCCTGCGCATACTGAGCGGCCCATCTAAGACACTATGACCGATTTGAAAGAATACCAACTGCACGAAGGCGACACTGGCAGCGCAGACGTGCAAATCGCAATCCTGACCGAACGGATCACCAGCCTGACGGAACATCTCAAAGTGCATCGCAAGGATCACTCCTCGCGGCGCGGCCTCTTGAAGATGGTCGCGCGCCGTCGGAGTTTGCTCGATTATTTGAATGCCACAGCCCGCGACCGTTATCAGGCGCTCTTGCAGAAGCTAAAGCTCCGCCGTTGATCCCTGGGTTGCTTGTCGTTTTGACGCATTCACCCCACGGTTTCTTCGTCCGCCCCCCTTTTCTTTTTCAAGGGGGCGCGTCTCGTTGCTCTGACGCCTCAAGCATCATGCCAGGCAGTCGGCGCGACGGCGGTCACGCTCGTTTTTCTTTTCTCTCTTTCCTCATCCCCTTCCGTCGGGTCTTGGTCCCTAGGTCTTTGGGTCGAAGCGGTCTCCTCACGCAGGAAATCTGCTGGCGCCCCAAAGACCTACGAGCTGGGACAGGCGGGCCGAAGGGGTGACCCACCCCAAATACCACACCCATGACCCACCATATCACTACCCAGCTCGGGAAGCACCCGATCACCATCGAAACCGGTAAACTCGCCAAACTCGCCGACGGCGCCGTGACTGTTCGCAGCGGCGACACCATTGTCTTGGTCAGCGCCGTCTCCGCCACGAGCCTGAAACCCGGGCAGGACTTTTTCCCCCTCACGGTCGATTACCGGGAAAAAGCGGCGGCAGTCGGAAAATTTCCCGGCGGTTACTTCAAGCGCGAGGGGCGCCCCAGCGAAAAAGAAATTCTCACCTGCCGGATGACCGACCGGCCGCTGCGTCCTTTGTTTCCAAAAGGGTATCTTTACGACACGCAAATCATCAGTGTGCTGTTGAGCGCTGATGGTGAGCATGACCCTGATATCTTGAGCATGAACGGCGCTTCGGCAGCGCTGGCCATTTCCGACATTCCCTTCGCCGGCCCGATCGGCTCAGTCCGGGTGGCACGGGTGCATGGCGAATTCATTGTCAACCCCACCCATGCGGAGCGGGAATTTTCCGATCTCGATCTGGTTTACGCCGGGACAGCCGACGAAGTGATCATGATTGAAGGGGCAGCGGATCAAATGCCCGAAGCCGACTTCATCGCGGCCCTGCATTTTGCACAGCCACATGTCCGTCAATTAGTAGAAGCCCAACAAGCGTTGGTTGCCCAAGCGGGTAAACCGAAGCGTCAAGTCCCATTGATGACCGCAAAAGACGAGCTGCTGGAGGTTGCTTACCAAGTGGCTGGCGACCGGATTGAAGCGGCTCTTTACACCCCGAGCAAGGTGGCCCGAGGCAAAGCGGTAGATGCGCTTCGCCAGGAGGTGAAAGCAGCGATCCTCGAAAAATATCCTGAAGCCGCTCCGTTCGAAATCGATTTGGCCTTTGATTACCTGCAAAAGAAAGCGTTTCGCATCAGCATTCTCGACCGGAAAAAGCGGTGTGACGGACGCGACCTGCACCAGATTCGCCCGATCGAAGCCGAGGTGGGGCTGCTCCCCCGTTCTCACGGCAGCGCACTCTTTCAGCGGGGGGAAACCCAAGCGGTGGCGCTGGCCACTCTGGCCCCCTCTGATGAGGCCCAAATGCTCGACGCCTACACCGGCGGTGATGCCACCAAACGCTTTATCCTGCACTACAACTTCCCGCCATTTAGCGTCGGAGAAACGGGCCGGACTGGCACACCCGGTCGACGGGAAATTGGCCACGGAGCATTGGCCGAGCGCTCGGTCCTTCCGGTGATTCCTCCCGTGAACGAATTCCCCTACGCCCTCCGGGTCAGCAGTGAAGTGATGGAATCCAATGGTTCCACCTCCATGGCCAGCGTCTGCAGCGGGGTCCTCGCCTTGTTGGACGCCGGGGTCCCCCTCAAGACGCCCGTGGCCGGTATTTCAGTCGGTCTCGTCACCGAATATGGCGGCGATGGTCAGCTCGAACGTTATACGACCATGACTGATATCCTCGGGTCGGAGGATCACTTCGGCGACATGGATTTCAAACTGTGTGGCACGAAAAACGGCGTCACCGGTTTTCAATTGGATCTGAAACTCCCCGGCCTTCCGCTCGCCATTCTCGAAGAGGCCGTGCACCAGGCTACGAGCGCCCGCAGCAGCATTCTCGACATCATGAATGGCTGCATGGCGGGGCCACGCACGGAGATGAGCCCTTATGCGCCCCGGATTGAAACGATTAAAGTCAACCCGGACAAAATCGGCCTCATTATCGGGCCGGGCGGCAAAACGATCAAAAGTATCGTGGCCGAAACCGGGGCAGAAATTAACATTGAGGACGACGGATCGGTGCACATTTATTCCAGCCATGTGGACGGGCTGGCGCGTGCCAAGGAAATCATTGGTGGCATGACCCGCGAACTGCAAATCGGAGAGATGTATCATGGTCGGGTCGTTTCGACCAAGGAGTTTGGCGCTTTCGTCGAGGTTTTACCCGGCAAAGAAGGATTGGTGCATATCAGCGAGTTGGCCGATTTCCGGGTGAACAAGACTGAGGATGTCGTGCGCAACGGGGATGCGATTTGGGTGAAATGCATCGGCATCGACGACAAAGGCCGTGTGAAATTGAGCCGGAAAGCGGCCATGAAAGAGCGGGATGAAGCCGCCGCAACTCTCCCCGCCGAAGGGGAAGTTGGCGTCGAGTCCTGACCCTAGCCCTTCGCATCCTCAGGGAGCGATGGTTCTCCTTCGGCTCGTGACTCGGAGACGATTTTCGTGGGTCCCCCCGGATACCCCGGTGACGCCGGGAGAAGCACTTGGCTCAGCCCCCGCGAGTGGCCCGGCCCATTTTGAGGGGAGTGGGGAACGGAGCGAGTTTGCGTTCACGCAGCAACTCCAAAAACCGTTGCTTGGGAAGGGCCCGTCGCGTTTCCTGCCGGTAAAGGACGCCGATTGGGCGCTCCATGTCCGCCGCCTGCAAGTCGAGCGCTGCGAGCGTGCCCGACTTTCGTTCGTTTGCCACCGTGGTTTCGGGAACAATGGAAATGCCATTCTCGATTTCCACCACGCGTTTGACCGTTTCGATATTATCAAACTCAAAGGCGGGTTTGATTACGACGCCGTGCCGTTTGAGAATCCGATCGATCGCTTTGCGGGTCGGCAGATCGGGGTCGAAAGAAATAAACGGCTCCCCCGCAAGATCGACCGGGGCCACCCGGCGACGCTTGGCAAATCGGTGTGTCGGGGCACAAATCAGCACGAGCCGATCCACACAGATGGTTTCCACGACAAGCCCCCGTTTTCTGATAGGAAACGCCACCAAACCAACATCGACCGACCGATCGAGCACACGGTCGTAAACCTGAGAAGACCGGAGGTATTCGGTTTCCAATGTCACATCCGGAAAGCGGCTCTGAAAAACCCGGAGAAAGGGGGGCAACTCATGCAACCCGACGCTGTGCACCGCGCCGAGCCGTAGCTCCCCGGCGACGATGTCCCGCATTTCCGCAAACCGATCGTCCATGCTATCGCATAGCGACACCATTTTCCGTGCGCATTCCAAGAGCACCCGTCCTTCTGGCGTAAGAGCAAAACTCCTCCGGCCCCGCTCGATCAACACCACCCCATAGCGCTTCTCCATCGCGCGCACCTGTTGGCTGACCGCGCTCTGAGTGATGGCGTGCAGGGTGGCCGTGCGTGAAAAGCTTGCTGTCTCGGCCAAGTCACGGAAAATCCGGAAAGATTGAATCTGCATACGATTGTAAAAAAGCGCAGCTCTTCATGCGCAACATTTACGGAAATTTATCTCATGACCATTGAACAATCCTACTCTTCCGTCCAGCAACGAATCACCGACGCCGCCCGACGCGTTGGCCGCCCACCCGATTCAGTCCGGCTCGTGGCCGTTTCCAAAAAACAGCCGGTCGAAAAATTGACTGCCCTCCATGAACTCGGTCATCGCCTCTTCGGCGAGAACCGCGTCCAAGAAATGCGACAAAAAGCGCCCCTACTCCCAGGGAATCTCCTCTGGCATTTGATCGGGCCTTTGCAGAAAAACAAAATCCGCCCCGTGCTGCCCTTGGCCGCCATGATCGAGAGTGTTGATTCGGTGGAACTCGCCTGGCAAATCAACCGAGTCGCCTCCGAGCTTGGGTTGTTTCCCGAGATCTTGCTGGAGATCAATCTTGCCGGGGAAGCTAGCAAACATGGGTTCGATCCCGACCGACTTTTTACTGAAGTGGGCGACTTGCTGGCCTGTGAACGTCTTCAAATCTGCGGGCTGATGGCCATCCCCCCGATGGTCGCAGAAGCGGAGGAGGCGCGCCCCTATTTCGCGCGGTTGCGAGCGTTGCGCGACCGGCTGCAAACGGAAGTGGCCATCGGACTTCCCGAGTTGTCGATGGGGATGAGCGCCGATTTCGAAGTCGCGATTGAGGAAGGAGCCACTCTCGTCCGGGTCGGCTCAGCCCTGTTCGGCCCCCGAAATTAACCGCCAGCTCTCTCCGTTCGGCTGTTCATTTTCCCTTCGCTCGAAGGGGGGCCTTCCCCCGGGTTATCGGGAAAAAGCATTGGCAAGTTGTGACGGTCGGCTATGACTGGCCCCCATGAAAATCGTGGTCGCATATTCTGGGGGGCTCGACACCTCGGTGATTCTCAGTTGGCTCAAGGAAGTTTACCAAGCGGAGGTGATCGCCTTCTGCGCCGATCTGGGACAGGAAGAGGAACTCGAAGGCTTGGAAGCCAAAGCGCTCCGCACCGGCGCTTCGAAATGCTTTATCGAAGATCTGCGGGAGGAATTCGCCCGCGATTTCATTTTCCCCATGTTCCAAGCCGGGGCGCTCTATGAGGGGCAATACTTTCTGGGCACGAGCATTGCTCGCCCGCTGATCGCCAAGCGGATGGTGGAAATCGCGGTTGGCGAAGGGGCGGACGCCATCGCACATGGAGCCACCGGGAAAGGCAACGATCAAGTCCGGTTCGAACTGGCTACCGCCGCCCTCGCCCCCAATCTGGGCATTATCGCCCCCTGGCGAGAGGAGCGTTTCCGCGATGCCTTCCCCGGTCGCGCCGAGATGATCGCCTTCGCGGAAGCCCACGGCATTCCGGTCTCGGTCAGCGCCGCCAAGCCGTATTCCACCGATCGCAACCTGCTCCATATCAGTTTTGAAAGTGGATTTCTCGAAGATCCCTGGTTCGACGCGATGGCTCCAGAGAATCAGGCGATGTTCAAACTCAGCGTCGATCCAACCAAAGCACCCGACGCACCGCAGGTGATCCAGTTGCTTTTCGAAACAGGCAACTGCATCGGGATCAAAAGCGATGACCTCGAAATGTGGGTCGCCACCCTCGGGATCCGCCCGCTGGTGACCGGGGCGCAGGGCGATTACCTGCTCTTCACCCCGCTCGGCATCATGCTGGTGCTCAACGCCCTCGGCGGTCATCACGGCGTCGGCCGCGTGGATATGGTGGAAAATCGGTTTGTCGGCATGAAAAGCCGGGGGGTTTACGAAACACCCGGTGGCGCCATCTTGTTCGCCGCGCATCGACAAATCGAATCGATCACCATGGACCGCGAGGTGATGCATGTGCGCGACTCGCTCATTCCTCAATATAGCACCCTGGTTTACAACGGATTTTGGTTTGCCCCCGAGCGTGAGGCCATTCAGGCCCTCGTCACGGAGTCCCAAAAACATGTGAGCGGCGAGGTGCGGCTCCGGCTCTACAAAGGCAACGTCCTGCCAGCCGGTCGCCGGAGTCCGCTCAGTCTTTACAACCCAGAAATTGCCACCATGGAAGCCGATCCGACCCACGCTTACAATCAATCAGACGCCACCGGATTCATCCGGCTCAACGGCCTGCGTCTGCGGGTCGCGGCGAAAGTCCAAAACCGATCCTGACCGCTTGCGCCCCCCCGGGAAAATGGCCGTGCGGAAAATTGACTTTGTGATCGATTCCCATACCGTGACCTTGTGAAAATTTTCACAAACTCGGTCGATCCCTTGGGGCAACAGCGCATCGGCCGCGATATTAAAGCCGCCCTCTCCCTGATTGCCCGCCCACTCGACGAGGTGGGCCGCGAAATCACAGCCCAGGCGGCAGCTTTTGATCCTGCCGTCCGCGCCTATGTCGCTTACGCAGTCGCGAGCAGCGGCAAACGGCTCCGGCCCGCGCTCGCCCTTCTCAGTGGTCTCGCTGCCAACGGCAACATTCGACCCGAACACCATAAACTCGCGGTGGTGCTTGAGTTAATCCACCTCGCCACTCTCGTTCACGATGACATCATGGACGGGGCTGAAATTCGCCGGGGTCAACCGACGGCCAACGCCCGTTGGGGCAACGCGATCACGGTGCTCTTGGGTGACGCCCTCTTCGCGCATGCCCTCGAGGTTTCAACCACGTTTGAGGATTCCGATATCAGTCGGGAAATCGCCCGCGCCGCCAGCGAGGTCTGCACGGGAGAAATCATCCAGACCCAACGACGCTTCGATCTGAAGCTGCAGGAAGCCGAGTATTTCCGAATCATCGAATTAAAAACTGCCGCCCTTTTCGCCGCCGCCGCCCGACTAGGTGGTCGGTTGGCGGGAGCCGCACCGGATGGGGTGCAAGCCCTCGATGCTTACGGGCGCAAACTCGGGATGGCCTATCAAATTTACGATGACTGCCTCGATTTGGCCGGGGACGAAGCCCGAGCGGGAAAGACCCTTGGCTCGGATATCCGCAAAGGCAAACTGACCCTTCCCCTCTTGCGCTTGCTCAACGGGCGGGCAAACGGGCATCACCCGGAAATTAGCGAGCGCCTGCTGCGCGGGGAGGAAGCCGATATCAAAAGCCTCGCGAATTTCAGCCGGGAAACCGGTGCGATGAACGATGCCGTCGCCACGGCCCAACGCTTGGTGAATGAAGCCACCGATGGCCTACGGGTTCTCCCGCCGGGAGAAGCGACCGATGCGTTACGCCAGGTAGCCGAATGTGTGCACGACTTGGTCGGCGGTTTTGCCAACCCTTAGCGAGTAAACCCCAATGCATACAAGCAGGAAGGGGTTGCGCCGCAGGTTTTTTTTGCAGGGCGCGAACTTCAGGCGGGGGGCCGTCCTTTGTGATACGGAACCGCCTGAAGCTTATCCACGCGAGGCGTTTGAACGGATTTGATCCTGCTGCTTTATTCGACGGTCACGCTTTTGGCGAGGTTGCGCGGTTTATCGACGTCGCAACCGAGGGCCACAGCGGCGTGATAAGCCAGTAACTGCAAGGGAATGGCGCAGAGAATGGGGTGAAGAATTTCGGGCGCGTCCGGGATGGTGATCAGGTCGTCGCATACAGCGGCCAATTCCCGGCACCCTTCGGTCCCCACCGCGATCACCGGTCCGCGGCGGGCTCGGACTTCTTCGATATTGCTGATATTTTTTTCGAACACCGCGTTGCGGGGAGCCAGGAAGAGACTAGGCGTTTCGGGGCCGACCAAGGCAATCACGCCATGCTTCAATTCGGCACTCGGATGGCCCGTGGCGTGGATGTAGCTGATTTCCTTCATTTTCAATGCCCCTTCTAAAGCAACAGGATAGAGGGCTTGGCGCCCCATGAAGAGCATGCTCTGCACATGGGCATATTTTTTTGCGACGGTCGCGATCGCCTGGTCTTTGGCGAGAAGCTCGCGGACCAACTCGGGGAGGGTTTGCAAAGCTTCAATGATCTGGAGCCCTTCACTGGTCGAGAGATGGCGAATCCGCCCGATAAGCAGACCGATCAGGGTCAGAATCGCGACCTGCGAAGTAAAAGTTTTCGTGGCGGCCACCCCGATTTCGGTGCCTGCATGCATATAAACCCCGCCATCACTTTCGCGAGCAATGGTGCTGGCCACATTGTTACAAATCCCCAAGGTGGTTTGGCCTTTGCGCTGACTCTCCCGCAGGGCGGCGAGGGTGTCTGCCGTTTCGCCGCTCTGGCTGAGGGCAAAGACGAGGGTGTTTTTATCGATTGGCGTGTTGCGGTAACGGAATTCGCTGGCGAACTCGACTTCCACCGGCAGATGGGCCAGCGATTCAATGATGTATTCTCCGACCATCGCCGCGTGATAAGCCGTTCCGCAACCGGTGATGACGATCCGGTCGACCTCGCGGAGGGCTTTGGGAGCCATGTTAAGCCCCCCCAGCTTGGCGGTCGCCTCCTCCACCGAAAGGCGCCCCCGCATGGCATCCAGGAGGCTCTCGGGCTGATCGTAAATCTCCTTCAACATGAAATGTTCGAAGGAGCCTTTCGACACATCCTCCACTGTGAACGCCACATCACTCACCTCATAACTGCCCGAGGGACTCCCATCCAGCCGGTGAATGGCAAAATGATCCGGGCTCAACAAGGCGATGTCGTAATCTTTTAAGTAAACCGCCTCGCGCGTCATCCCGACCATGGCGGCTACGTCGCTCGCAATGAGATTTTGTCCTTTGCCGAGACCGGCCACCAAGGGGCTCCCCCGGCGAGCCCCGATGAGGAGGTCCCGCAAGTCATCATGAAAAAGGGCAATGCCGTAGGTGCCAACCGATTGGCGGAGACCCAGGCGGACCGCTTCGAGCAACCGCTCGGGACTCGGGTCGCCATCAAGAAGATCATAAAAACTTCCGATCAAATGCGCCAATACTTCCGTGTCTGTTTGGCTCTTGAATTGATGGCCATCGGCTTCGAGGCGGCGTCGAAGAATTTGATAATTTTCAATCACCCCATTGTGGACGAGCACGAGCCGACCCGATTGATCGGTGTGCGGATGGGCGTTTGCGTCGCTCGGCTTGCCGTGGGTCGCCCAGCGGGTGTGGCTAATGCCGATCGGTCCGGTGGGAGCCCCCTCCCGCAGCCGTTCCGCCAGCACTTCGATTCGTCCGGCCCGCTTGACGATTTCGATCCCTTTTCCGTTCGCCACCGCGATGCCAGCGGAATCGTATCCTCGGTATTCGAGTCGTTTTAACCCTTCCAAAAGCAACGGAGTGGCGTTCTCCGACCCGATATATCCGACAATTCCGCACATAGATTTGAATGGAAACGTGACAAAAGCGGAGCGCAATAGCAAGATGGGGATGTTCCGGCAAGCGGTGATTCGGACTCCCGCCCGGCTTGGCAGCGTGCCGCCCTTTTATATTGAAAAACTTGAGACCCCACCTCTGCGCATGACCAGTTCTTCCCCCCCCCCACCCTCGGCAAGTGCAGCGCCCCCATC
>CAZSPO010000080.1:0-11430 GCA_964608775.1 uncultured Chthoniobacterales bacterium
GCCACTACGAGCGCCCCCAACGCATTTCCCAAGGTCAACCAAGCTGGCAATCGATGCGTGATATGACTTGGAATTTCTGCCTGCACCCCGAACCAGCTCGCCACCCCATTCACAAATCCCGGATCATAGAGGGCCGCACCCAGCAACATCGCGGTCATCATGGCTAATGATTGCCAACGCATCAGTCGGGTCAGCCAGGTCGCCCAGGCCGTTTCCCTTCCCTCTTCCGGCAGGGAGTCGTAAGCAAGCGCTTCATCGGCTCCGCTGGCTGCCGCTTCGGCCAGGCCGCTGGCGATTCGGTTGAGCGCCAGCACCAGGATCAGCCAGCTGCCCCCCCCGACCGGAGCGAAGGCCAGAAACGCCATTTCCATGATCATAAGCAGGGCGGCCGCCACCAGGAGCGGCTTTCGTCCGAACCGATCAGCCAACGCGCCCGATGGCACCTCACACAGGACAATCGCCAAGGCCCACAGCCCGTTCAAAAGGGAGAACGCCCCCAGCCCCAGCCCGAGATCGAGGAACATTAGGGCGTAAACCGGATAATACCACCGGGCATTGAACAGAATGCGAAACGCAATAAACCGGCGGAGATTCCCGGGCATCCCACCCGCATCCGCTCTCACGCGTCAGGCAGCCCGAGGGCTTCCAGTCGGCGCACCACCGTGCGAAGCACTTCCAACCGGGCGAACCATTTATAATTGCCCGGGATCAGATGCCACGGGGCGGCCTTGGTGCTGGTCAAATTGAACATCTGCTGAGCCGCCTCCACATGTTGGTCCCACTTCTTCCGGTTGCGCCAGTCTTCGTCGCTGATTTTCCAATGCTTGTAAGGGTCGGCTTCCCGCTTCTTAAAGCGGATAAGTTGCTCCTCCTTGTTGATCATTAGATAGACCTTCACCAGCACGGTCTGGTCATCCACCAACTGCCTCTCAAACTCGTTGATCTCCCGAAACGCCCGCTGCCACTCCGCTTCTTTGGCAAAACCTTCCACCCGCTCCACCATCACCCTTCCATACCACGACCGGTCGAAAATCCCGATCTCCCCGTAAGCCGGCAGCTTGCTCCAGAATCGCCCCATGTAATGGTGCCGATATTCTTCCGCACTCGGTTTTATAATCGAATAGACCCGGAACGTTCGAGGATCGAGTTTTTCAACCAACCGTTTGATCGCCCCTCCTTTTCCGGCGGCATCGGGGCCTTCCACCACGACGACCAAAGAATGCCGACTCTCCATCAAGGCACGCTGCAAAGTCAGCATCCGGAGTTGATACTCTTTCAGCTCGCTCTTGTATTCTTGTTGGGTAATCGAACGCTCTTGATCGAGCTGGGTGAACTGCGGAGGGTTCCGCTGCAACCCAAACAAGGCGTGCATCTGGTCGCGATCCATCATGGGGTGGGCTAAGGTCCCCGAGAAATTGCCCGACCGATCCCGGAGCGACAAGGAAATTGGCACCCCGAAAAATAAACGGGTCAGCCAAACCGGTTCGCGTGGTGCAGCACCATCAATGCCCCCATCCCACCCAGCAGCAGATACGGGCGGCGAGTGCACGATGGGCCTCTATGATCGCTTCGAGAATCGCCTGCGTCATCCTAGCCGACCCGATCACATCACCCAACCGCCGGCCAGCGGCAGCGCTTCCCGGATCCGCTCTTCCGCATCGCGCCGCATCAGAACGACCATCGTCCCACCCGAACCGCCCCCACTAATCCGCGCTCCATACAGCCCGCGTATTTCCCGGGCAAGTCCCGCCATTTTATCTGTGGCAG
Organism: uncultured Chthoniobacterales bacterium; assembly: GCA_964608775.1. Taxonomy (GTDB): domain Bacteria; phylum Verrucomicrobiota; class Verrucomicrobiia; order Chthoniobacterales; family CAZSPO01; genus CAZSPO01. The sequence continues at coordinate 1,768 of CAZSPO010000080.1, forward strand.
CGCTCCCGAGGCCCATCGCGCTGTATCCCTGATGTGACGCCTCTAACAAGGCCCCCAACTGACATCCGATGCTCTCTCCCGTGGGCCGCGGTCCACTCAACCAGGTCTGCGCCTGCAATGCGCGGGCGTGTTCTTCAATTGGAAAACGGGTGGCCCCGCGCACCGGGTATGCCATTTTCAAATCGATCTGGCTCAGCGGATCGTCCACCCCTCCAAAGCACGCCAGGAACTCGTCCCCACGAATTGACTCGGGAAGCCGTCCGGTTTCGGACAGGGGAATTTGGCTCGTCCATGCAAACGTCTTGCCCGTTTCCTGTTCAATCCACCGCTTCCCCATGAAGGCTGCCGCCCGTGCCCGTGCATACGGCGAAGCCCCGACAGAATGGCGCACCCCACTCATCCAACCCATCACTCCCAACTCCGGCGGCAACGACAACGATCGCTGGACCTTGTCGGGGCGACAAAGAATCGGCAACAATTTGCCCGGCACCCCCTCCGCCACGGTGAGTTGATCCATCAATCCGCATGGAGCACCGACAACGGCATGCTCGGCGCGCTGCCCGATGGAGGCCACCCGGCGTGACGGTATTTCCAAACCGGACCAAGCCGAAAGCGCCCGCACCACGGCAATCTCCAACGCCGCACTCGAGCTGACTCCCGCCCCCTCGGGAACGTTTGATTCCACCCCCACCTCCGCGCCCGGTGGCAACTTCCACCCCGTCGCCTCGGCAAAAGCCAACACGCAGCCCGCAGGGTAGAGCGTCCACCCCGCCTGCGCCCCAATCTCCCGCCGCAATCCCTCTCCGCACGCGGCTAGCGATTCCTTGCCCGTCCATGTGAGTTCCAACTCCACTGCACGGTGCGCGGCTGAAACAAACCGCCAGAGGCCATCCTTTCGCGGAGCAATCCGGACAGTCGTTCGGCAGTCAAGCGGCCATTCCAGCACCATCGCTCCGGAATAATCTGCGACGCCTCCGAGCACATCGAGCCGTCCACAAGCGGTTCCTTCGTATGTCATAACCGGAACGTTCTGGGAAAGTGTGTGCGACAAGCCGCCTGCCATGCCGGCCATGCGGCTGCCGCCAATGTTGCATTCGCAAAGCCGACCCACGACACCGGGCTTACCGTATCGAACGGCGCATCCAGCGGTTGACCGAACGGATCGGTAATCGACACACCCGCCGCTTCCGCCACTCGCAACGCCGCCATGTCGTAAGGATGACATACCAGAGCTAGCGGCACTCCAAGTTCGGCAAACGCTAAAGGGCGCACATCTGCAATGAAACGGTCGTGTCCGCTCAGCAATTCGTAGAGCTGCCCGCCAGTGGCAAGATACTGATCATTAAAAATCACCGGCAGCTCTCCCCCGCCCAGGTTGCGCCAAAAAGTTGCCTCAAACTCCGCCAGCAACACCAGGCCTTCCGGGAAAAAGCGGCTTACCGAACCAAACCCATGCGCAAATCCGTTTGCTCGCGAGGGCCGAATCCCAATGGGCGTTTCCCCTTCCTGCCCAATCCGCGAGCGGGTCGCAATAAGCGGGGCATCCCCGATCACGCTCAACTGATCGCCAAGCTCCTGTTTGACCACCGGCAATTCCGTCATCACCGCCACCTCGATCTGTCGAAGCCGTGGCAATGCCCCCTCTAACATCGGGGCCAGTCCACTCAAAATCCAGGCGGACCGTTTGCCATGCATCAATCCCCGCGTCCCATCAATGGGATCCATCAAGAGCGCCCAACGCGGCTTTGCCCCTCTCGGAAAAATCCAGGGCGCATCATCATCAATCCCTTCCATCACCAAACGCACCGGCTCCTCCACCGGCCAATGCCGGGCGAACCACGCTATCAGGAACGCTTCACTCATGCGGTCCACCTCGTAAATTGTATCCGCACGCGTCTCAGCATGCACCGTCGACCAGTCTCCGGATGGCCGTCCGCAAAGATGATCGCGCATCGCCCGGTGCAAGGCGCATAGCAGGGTGTGTAAAGATGTTAGAGAGTTGTTCATGGCGTGAGCGAATAGTGCCGGGCGGAAACCGCCCGCAGTTCACCCGCTTTCAAATCAGGATCACTTTCATTCGTCATTGACCCGCCGCCGACCTCCGGGCCGGCCAAATATTTTAACGTCGCCGGATCCCGCAGCGGCGGATGAAATTCCACGTGAAATGGATAACACCACTCCGGTCGACAATCACGCGGGGCCTGGTGAATCGCCATCACATACGGCATCGGCAGTCGCCATAGATTATCGTAACGAATCGCCACCTCCCGCATCATGCTGGCAAACGCGCCCAATTCATCCTCTGATAAATCCGTCAGCTGACCCACCGCCCGACGCGGCAGAACGACGACTTCATAGGCATACCGCGCAAACCACGGAACGCAGGCCACGAAATGGGTATTCTCCGCAATGACCCGAGGACCGGCCAGCTCGCGTTGCAACACGGCCAACCCGAGGGGTTTCCCCGTGGTTTCTGCATGTTGACGGGCCGCCGCAGTTTCCGTCGCCATAATGTTATAAACAAAATTACCGGCATACAACTGGCCGTGAGGATGCGGATTCGAGGTCCCGACCAATTCACCGTGGTTTTCGAAAATCAACACATGGTCGATCTCCGGGCGGGCCATTAAGACCGCTGTCCGGTGCTTCCACAGGGCGGCCACCGCTAGCACCTCACGCTCCGTTAACAAAGCGAACTGCCGGTTGTGATCAGGATGATAGCAAATCACCTCCGCCGTCCCGAGTGCCGGGCGCACCCGATAACAATCGTCGCCCTTCCCCACTTCCGGCCCGCCAAAACAGGGCAGATCATTCGTGAACCACCACGCGTCGGTGTAAGCAGGATTCGTGTCGCGCAACCGACGGTTGCCGGGGCAGAGCGCACAGGTCGGCTCGTAAGCCGGGGCGGTCCCCGCTTTCACCTGCTTGGTTTCGCCAATCCACGGACGACCCCCGCGATGCGACGTGAACAGGACCCATTCCTGGCGGAAAGGATGCCAGCGCTGTTCCCAGACAGGCGGTTTCATGGAAGGAGAATGCGGTCTGCCATGAGACAATGACAACGATCAACCGACCAGTTTCCCTTTGTCCGAAGCCGCTGCATCCGCCCGCGCCGCGGCTTTGTTTTTCGCCAATTCCTCCACCGACCGCGTGGCGCGACGCGCGGCCCCGTCCGTTTCCTGCAAGCGCACACGGGTGCCCGCCGTCTCATGATGTTTCAGACTCGCTGCGGCAGCGGGGATCGCTTCAGCATATTGCGGCAACCATTTCGCCTGCGCCACCAGCATTTCGTCGGTCATTTGCCAAACCTCTTCCGGATTGCACACCGCCCCGATGAGTGGGTCGTGTAACATCGCTTGTTTTAACAACAGCACATCGCCGTGCACCGCCGCTTCCATGGCCATCTCCTGCACACGCACCGAAGCGGCGCACGTCGCCGCGCAGGCCATCGGCAGCGGGCCGGGTTGCGTCATTTGCATGCCGCTGCGGTCGACGTAACCTGGGATTTCCACAATGCACCCGTTCGGCAGGTTGGGAATGTGGCCGGCATTCACGATATTAAAATGTCCCCGATAAATCCGACCGGTTTCCAACGCTTCAATGATCCATGAGCCATGTTCTTCACTTCGTTTTTCCAAAGGCAACGCCGGGGGCGATTCCTTCATCCAATTGGGGTAATCGGTCTCAAACCAGTTTCGGCTCTCCGTGCAAACTCGCAGATAACCACCCGTCTCCCCCATGATCCAATTGTCGAGCGCGATCCAGTTCGGGATCTCGGCCAGGCGCTTGCGATACCAGGGCAGATACTCGCTCAGGTGCCCGTTTGATTCCGTGCTGTAATACCCGAACCGTTTCAACACATCGATCCGAACTTTTTCTGTGCGTGAAAAGTTTGGGTGCTGCTCAAATTCCTCCAGCAACAGCGGCCCCATCTCCTCCCCCCGCCAGCGCACCTGCACGAACCAGGTTTGATGATTGATTCCCGAAGCAATGACATCCACCTCCTGTTTCGGCACCTTCTCTTCCGGCCCGATCAAACCGAGACGCCGTGCGCGTTGCTCAATGCATCTTGCGATTTGACTGTGCGCCCCCTGCACCCCATGGCAAAGACCAACCGTTGGCACCCCTCCATATTGGTTACATGCCCAGGTATTCATGGCCATGGGATTGGCGTAATTCAAAAACAACGCTCCCGGTTTTGCCACTTCCCGGATGTGACGGCAGATCTCTAGCAGGGCGGGGATGCTGCGCTGTGCATAGAAAATTCCTCCTGCACACAGGGTATCGCCGACGCATTGATCGACTCCGTATTTCAACGGAATCTCAATATCATGCACGAACGCCTCCAAACCGCCCTGACGAATGGTGCAAATTACATAATCCGCATCGACGATAGCTTCACGGGAATCGACGGTCGGCTCAATGGTGGCAGGAAGCCGATTTTCACGAAGATCACGGCGACAGAGTTCGGTCACCATCTCGAGGTTGTGCGGGTGAATATCGGCGAAAGCGAAGCGGGTGTCGGCCAATTCGTGGACGCTGACAAGATCGTGGAGGAGACGCCGGGAAAATCCGATGGATCCGGCACCAATCATGGCAATTTTGATAGACATAAGCAGTTTGTGATGGATTCCTTACTCTCTATTCCAGGGAGTTGCACAGCGTTGAATATGGGCGTTCCCTACAAATCATGGGCGTTTTGTGAATTCCTCTTTTAAAAGGATCGAAGAATGGTTCAAGGGACGCTCGCTGCTCTGGGTAGAACTTTTCGGCGGCGGCAGTCTTTCGGTCGGGCGCGAAACGGTGCGTCCCGGGGATGGTTATCATTGGGACGGATTACAGCGCCCGGCTGATCCGAACGATCCGCAATGGCTCTTTCAATATTCACTCCGGGGCTGGGGTCTTTTGGAGACCAAACGCAGTCGACAACTTGTCGAGGCAGGCCGGGCGTTTCTTGTCGAAATTCCCTCCGCCCACCTTTACCGGGCTGATCCGCTGTGTCCGGAATGGGAATTCCTCTGGATCATGATCCGTCTGCCCGAAGCGCACCTGCGGCTCGCCAGGCATCCGTCGATTCGCAATCGGACCCTAGCTCTAACCTTCGAAAGCCCGCCCATTCAGAAAGGGATGGAGCTTGTCCGGGCTTGCGCAGAAAACGCCGGGGATTTTCAGGTGGAAAGCCGGTTGTTTGATTGGGTGCTGACTCTGGAACGCGCGATCGTCGAGCAACGCCATCCGAATCAAGCCAGGCAGGCGCTCCTGCGTCGGGTGCGGGAAATGCTCTTGGCTGACTTAACCCAACCGTTCGATGTCGAGGCGCTGGCGGCTTCGCAGCGCATGAGCCGCTCGAATTTCTCTCATCATTTCAAAAAAATCACCGGCCTGACGCCAGCGCATTATCTGCGACAGATCCGACTGGAAGCTGCAGCGGCGCAATTGCATGATCGGACGCTCTCCATCAAAGAAATTGCGGTGGCGACCGGGTTCCAGGATTCCAACACCTTCTGCAAAGCGTTTCGCCGTCAATACCGGATGAGCACGGGAGAATACCGTCGGTTGGCCGGGGTTGCGAGTCGATAAGAAAGCCCCCTCCCAGGTTTCATCAAACCAGTGTCCAGCCTGATCCATTTGCGCAGTCCTTGTGCAGTTGCGAGCCCTTAGGCCCCTAGTTGAGCTGCCAATTTTCCCTTGACGATTTTTTTCAGGCCTTTAATGGAAGCCTCATCGTGTCGAGATTAATGAAAACGCTCGTTTGCCGCTGCGGCCTGCCTTTGATGGCGCTCGCTCTCTTCACGATTTTGGGTGGGCACTGGCTGGTGTTGCAAGGGGTGGCTTGGAGCCAGATGATGCGGGATTACCGCCTTAGCGAAGGCTCTCTCAGGGCGGCTGTGGTCAAGACCTTCTCCGGCGAAGCGCCATGCGATCTTTGTGAACGGATCACGGAGGGGCGACGTCAGCAGGAGCAGCAGCCTGCGACTCTGCAGCTTCAGATGAAATTTGAAATGTTAGCTTTGGCCACGCTTCCTTGCGCCCCCACCCCTCGGGTTGGAGCGCGCACCTATCCGACCGATCCGCAGGGGCGCCTCCCGCGTCTCACGCAGGAGCCCCCCCTGCCCGTTCCCCGGCACTTGGCCTGATCCCTTGCTTTTTTGGTCCGGCAGACTTTGTGGTCGCCGGAGAGTTTTACCCTGGGCGGTTTTCGGTGCGCCCCGCCATCACCGCATGATCGGTCGCAATCTTCGGATCGGCCGACCTCCAATTCGGGGCCTCCTTCCCTTTGAAGGAGCATCTTCATTTACGACAATTCTATCTCCTTAATTTCAATGAAAATTCCGTTTCTAACTTCGATTCTATTGGTTTGTGCTAGTGCGCTTTCGAGCGCTGCTGTCCTGGATAAACCGCCCACTCCTATGGAACAGGGGGGGATGGTCCACGTAAATATTACCTTCTTGGACGTGCCGTCCAATCCGTTCAGTATCTCCCTCGACCCAGGCAGCCCGGTTCTACAACCCCTCTCTTTATGGGAACCTGGGGACACGTTTGATCCGGCTGACCCATGGTATACCGCTCTCGATCCCACCCAGGAGGCTCGGCCCTTCAATAGCCAGTATGGTCTGCTCATCGATGGGGTAAATAGCGATCCCCTGCCATCTGGCACATCAATTGGGGTGCGGATGACCTCGAGCACACCGGGGTTGGATGTCTATTTTTTACGGACCACAAGCGGGAGTGAACTGTTTGATCCGGTGTTCACGCCCGCGCATGATTATGTCCTTTGGGGAGGAACAATGTGGCATCCCATGTTCACCGCAGATGGACCCGGCACTTTCAGTGCGGATTTCGAGGTTTTCCTCGCGGATAGCGTCAATGCCAGTGCCGTGGATTACACGACTCTCGCCGGTGTCGAGTCAGGATACAGCGTGGGGACTTTTACGTTAAATTGGACGTCCGTGCCAGAACCGGGCACCGCCGGACTCGTCCTGATGGGGCTCGGAGCCCTGCTCCTACGGAGGCGGCGCCAGGGATGAATCGCGGCTCTCTGCGAGCCTTTACGTTGGTGGAGCTGCTGGTGACCCTTGCGGTCATCAGCGTGCTCCTCGGGCTCGGACTGGCCGCCACCGGCTCAGTCCGAGCTCGGGCCGACGCAGTGGCTTGCCAACAAAAAATGCGTAATCTCGGTTCGGCCCTGTTTCTCTACGCGGCTGATCATCAAGGGAGTCTACCGCGAAGTAACCATTCGGCCTTTGCTCACCGCGAACCTGGGTGGGTGCGTGCCATTTTTCCTTACCTCGGCCAGTCCGAATCCGCATCTCGAGAGGAGCGGGAGAGCATCATTGCCAGGGACTTTGTCTGTCCCTCCGACCGAGACCGGACTCAAGGCTCGAGCTATGGCTTGAACGTCTATTTTGAGCTGGACCCTGACGTCGATGATTACCCAGGAAGCCCATCGCAATGGGGCCGTCTGGCCGCTGTCCCGCATCCCGGACGGACGATTCTTTTGGCAGAGTTGAAGTCATTCACCTCGGCCGACCACGTGATGGCACACTTTTGGGAAGGGACGGGCTCGGGTGGGGAGGTCGAGTCGGCCCGGCATGGGGCAGGTTCCCATTACCTGTTTGCTGACGGAAGCCTCGCTCGAATGACCTTGCGGGAGACGTTCGATCCGGAGGCGAACCTTGACCTTTGGAATCCAGGTCGAGCGGGCCAAGATTAACTTCAATGTAATATCAAAGCAGTCGGATTATTGTTGCGCTTCGGCTCAGGGCTTGGAACGTATAAATAAACTGATAACCACGGTGTTACCCTGGGCTGGCCTATTTTACCCCTTTGGGGAACCGGGCATGAAGTCGGCCAGAGTTGCGGGGTGGCGGTGTTTGATGGTGTTGATAAAAAATGCCGGTGCCCCTGATTTCCATTCGACGGTTTGCCTCTCCCCTTTCTAGCGTCGCTCCCTCATGGTTTCCGACTGCTTTCTTGATACTCCGGCCGGCGTTTATCGCTGGATTGAAAATTGGATCGTCATTCCCGAATCACCGCTCTCCGTTTCGCACGGGCGCACTCATGGGGTGGCGGTGACCCGGGACGGACGGGTGATATTGTTTCATCAGGGCGATCCGGCGGTCTTAATTTACGACGCCTCCGGGCAGTTGCTCGACCGCTGGGGGAATTTTCCTGGGGCGCACGGCATGACCTTGGTTGAGGAGGAGGGGAGCGAATTTCTCTGGCTCACCGACCAAACCACCTGCGAAGTCGTCAAAACCACCCTCACCGGTCGGGTCACCCAGCGAATCGAACCGCCTGACCACCTGGTTTATCGGGAAAAAAAGTTTATCCCGACCGAGGTGGCGGTGAATGAGCGGGGGCGTGGCGGCAATGGTGACATTTGGGTGACGGACGGATACGGAGCTTACTTGGTGCATCGTTACAATGCCGACGGCCAGTGGCTCGATACCCTCACGGGCGAGGAAGGAGCCGGGGCATTCAAATGTCCTCACGGCATTCGGGTGGATACCCGGCAATCCACCGGTCGCCTTTATATCGCCGACCGCGCCAATTGTCGGGCGCAGGTTTACGACTTGGAAGGCCGATTTGAGCGAGTGTTTGGCACTGATTTTTTCACCAGTCCGAACGGATTCATCGCTTGGGGCGACCGGTTGATCGTTCCAGAACTCAAGGCCCGCCTCACGATTCTGGATGCCGACGACCGGCTGGTCACCCATGTGGGACTCAACGACCCGGTTTGCGGCAAGGAACGATGGCCGAACCACCGCGACTGGGTTGAGCCGGGGCGATTCAACAGCCCGCACGCCGCCGCCCCCGATGCCGAGGGCAACCTCTATGTGGTGGAATGGATCACGGGGGGGCGGGTCATCAAACTGGAGCGGATTGCGTAGAAAGGGGCGCGTGCCAATCGAGCGGGAATCCGACCGACCCCTCTCTTCTCAGGGCGAGTCAAAGCGCATGACCCGCTCTCAACCCGAAAGAATTATCTGGGGGGCAGCAGAGTCTCCAGCAGAGGACGGAGGCGGGTGATGGCGCGGCCCCGATGGCTGATGGCGTGTTTGGCGGAGGGGGGCAGCTCGGCGAAGGTGCTGCATGCTCCTTCGGGAATGAAAAGAGGGTCATAGCCAAACCCACCGATGCCCCTTTCCTTAGCGGTAAGCACGCCCTCGACCCGACCGTCGACCGTGGTCAGAACGACCCCGTGTTGGGCGAGGACGAGGACGCAGCGGAACCGGGCGGAGCGGGCTTTGCCACGGGCTCCAGCCGCCTGGAGAGCAGCCAAGAGCTTGGTGCGGTTGTCGGCGTCAGAAGCGTTCTCTCCGGCGTAACGAGCGGAGCGGACGCCGGGAGCGCCGTGGAGAGCGTCGACTTCCAGGCCGGAATCGTCGGCGACAACGGGAGCCTCCACAAGTTGAGAGAGGGCCAAGGCTTTTAACGCGGCATTCGCTTCGAACGTGAGGCCGGTTTCGGCCACCTCTGGAGCGTTTGGCACGGTGGTGGCATCCCGAATTTCATAGACCGCCCCAAGCATTTCTCTGAACTCAGCGGTTTTGTGCGCGTTGCGGGTGGCCAGGTAGAGGAGCGACATCGGTTTAACGGGCTAACCAGCCAACGGAACGGCCCGGATAAATCCGCCGGGCGGGATCAGAAGGGGATTTG
>CAZSPO010000081.1:0-11377 GCA_964608775.1 uncultured Chthoniobacterales bacterium
AGGCCTGCGCGGCATCCGCTGCCCTTACGCCGAGTCGCGGAGCCAGCCGGTTTGCATAAACGGTGAGCGGTTCCCAGCCAGGACGCGGTCCTCCCACCGGCGATAGCACCTGGCAAAAGGTGTTCGCTAACCGGGTCAACCGGTCGGTTCGTTCCCGGCGACCGAGCAACCGGAGTGCGAGCCACCCGAAAATCAACCCGGCCCCCATTGCCAGCCCGATCAACGCCCAAAACCCTTCCTTACCTGCCGGAGCACCGAGGTCGCGCATCAGGTTGCGCTGAGCGTCACCATCGAACTCCACCACAAAGGTGATCCATTGATAATTCAAATGATCCCAGCCCTCTCCCAGACTCCGCATGCCATCCCGGAGCCAATCCACCCCCTGTCCCCCCCCGGCGACCGCAGCTCCTGAGGTGTCCGTCGCAACAGCGCGGGCGGCCTCGGCAAATTGCGTCATCCCGAGCGCAAGCCGTTCGGGCGCGACCACGGCTGTCGGATCAATCCGCACCCACCCTTCGCCCTCAAACCAAACCTCCGTCCAAGCATGCGCATCGCTTTGGCGCACCTGTACATAGCCGCCGTGGCGGTTGATGATACCTCCTTGGTATCCGACCACCAACCGGGTCGGCACCCCTGCCAATCGCAAGACTGTGGCGAATGCGGCAGCATAATGCTCGCAGAACCCCTCTCGGCGCTGGAAAAGAAATGCCTCCAGGGGATCCGGGCCATCATACGATCCCGGACTTAGCGTGTAGCGAAAATCCTGGGTGAAATGACCGAGCACCACCTGGGTCAATTCCCGCGGGTTCGCCCCGTAGTTCGCTCGCAATTCCTCCACCCAAGCGGTCACCAACGGCCCCGGTCGGTAGTCCACCTCCAAAGCGGCCGCCCGGTTCATTCGACGATCAAGCACCGGCAACGGTTCCATGCTCGAGCCGACCCCATACTGCCGGGTGCGCCCCACCAGACTCGAGCTTTGAAAGGTCTGCGTGTCGAACATGATGTCCGTGCCCGGCACCACGACCGGTCGGTCCAACGCAAACAGCCATTTGCGGTTGTGCGGTTCCAATGTGATCCGCTGCCAAACCACCCCTTCCAACCGCCGCCCTAGATGCGGGGTGACCTCTTCCTGTCTGCCCCGTTCCCAACTCATTCCGTTGCTTTCCATCAAGACCAGCCCACGCCAATAGCGTTCTTCCATCGTCGGCAGATGCTCCAGCTCGGCTCGGAAGGCCAGCTCCTGAGAGAGAGTCAGCCGGGCAACGCTGCCAGGGGATACCCGTTCAGAAAAGCCGCTCACCCCCACGTTGCTCGTGCCGAATTGAATAAAATTTCCCTGCACCCGCGGAAAAAACAGGAAGAGCACCCCGGTGGCGGGGAGGGCCAGCGCCATCATGCGCCAAGCGGCCCCCACGGTTTCGAACCAAGGCCGGACCGCGCCGCGCCCGCTGCACACCTGCATGGTCCCCGCCAAAAGCGCGGTGGAGGGCGCCAACGCGTAGAGCATCATCGAGAGGCTATTGTCATAGAGGCAAAAGCTCATGATGACGAAAAAGCCGGTGAACATGGCGACGAGAAAATCCCGGAGCGTCCGCAGTTCGAGCAGTTTCAAGCCGGCCAAAACGCAGAGCAACGTGACCGCCGCATCGGTGCCGATCAAGCTGCCGTAGCTGCCGAACACCAAGGCCAACCCCAATCCAAACAACCCGATCCGCAACCAGAGCGGAGGGAGCGGGCGTTGTCTCCAGCCGATCCCGACCCGCCAAACCGCCATGCCCCCCGTCCAAATGGGAAGCCAAAATGGCAGAAACCAGACGAGCGGAAGCGCAGCGAGCCCCATCCCCGCTCCGAGCCAGAGCAGGGGCCGGGGGCCGATTGCTTCTCCAGCGTGCACCTTGGTCCGGCTCATAGAGGGCTCTCCCCCGGCCAGGCGGCCAGACGGCGCAAGGCTTCCCGTTTCTCTTCACCACCCGCTCCTTCTACGGGCTGCCCCCCTTCGAGCTCCAGCCGGAACGCCCACCCTTGCCGGTCACATAAATCGAGCCACATCGCGAGCTGCGACAACCGGGCCTCGCAGTCGTTTCCCGGCACCGTCGCCCATCGCAGATCGGCAATGCCACCTGATTCCCCTTCAAACTCTTTCACCAACCATCCTTGCCCTCGCGCCACGGCTTTCCAATCGATGTGGCGACTCGAATCGCCCTCCTGATAAACTCGCCAACCACGAAAATCATCGCCACCGCTCCGCACCGCTGCATGCCCTTCCCGAGCGGGCATGGCCAAGAGCGGAAGCGGCGCTTCCCCCTCCCGCGCCGGATAAACCACCACGGTGCCATCGGTCGGCATCCATTTGGTCCAGCGAAAAAGACCGAGAGGATAAATGCTGCTCGCCACCACCCCTCGAATCCGGTGGATCCCCCGAGTCAACCGAGTCGGTACGCGGACGACTCCCTGTTCCTCAGGAGCGAGCCGGGGGATTTCCGCAGTCGCCACCATGGCCCGCCGATCCTGGAGCGATTCGCATTCACAAGCCACCCGCAGTCCGACCAGAGGCTGGCGGCTGGGGTTGCCTATTGCGAGCCGGATTTCCCCCCCTTCATCGGCGAACCCCTCAAATTGCATCCCCGCCAGTCGGACCTCGGCCCGGCTCACCGTGCGACAACCGATCAACACCGACACCCCTCCCAGCGAGATCAGAAAGAAGAAGAGCAGGTAGGCCATGCTGTTGTTTTGGCTGACGCCTGCATACCAAAAGCCACCGAGCACCAGGAGGTATATGAGCAGGGCACCCGAGGGCTCCAGCCGAAGACGGGAACGGGGCGTCACACGGGCACCTCCACCGATTCGATAATCCGATTGACCACCTCCCGACCGTTCCCGGCGGAGAGTCGATGGCCCATCACGGGTTGCGCAAGCCGTTGCAAATCTTCTGGCCACACCATCTTGCGTCCGGACAAGAAGGCCCACGCTTGCGCGGCTCGGATAAAAGCGAGCCCGGCCCGAGGCGAAAGGCCGTGCCGGTCGATTTCGCGACTGGCCTCCAGCAGGTCTTGCAAATAATCGAGCACTTGGGGACTCACATGCACCGCCTCGACCTCGGTTTGGACCTCTCGCAACGCCTCCGCGTTGAGCACCGGTTCGATCGCCTCCACCAGCCGCCGCCGACGAACCCCGGTCAAGACCTCGCGTTCGCTGGCCCGATCGGGATACCCGATTTCAATACGCAACGTGAACCGGTCGAGCTGCGATTCAGGCAAGGGAAAGGTGCCCACTTGCTCCCTGGGATTTTGCGTCGCCACGACGAAAAACGGATCGGGCAAAGAAAAAGTTCGTCCATCGACTGAGACCTGTTGTTCTTCCATCACCTCCAACAAAGCACTCTGCGTTTTCGGGGTGGCCCGGTTGATCTCATCAATCAACACCACCTCGGCAAAAATCGGGCCCGGATGAAATTGAAACGCGCCTGCGCCCGTGTCGTAGATGGAATTCCCCAAAATATCCGCAGGCAAAAGGTCGCTGGTGAATTGAATCCGCTGAAACCCAAGGCCGGAAGAGCGGGCGAGGGCTTGCGATAGGGTGGTTTTTCCCACGCCGGGAATATCCTCGATCAGCAGATGCCCCCTTGCGAGCAAGCAGGCAACCGCCAGGCGGATCGGTTCTGGTTTGCCAATAATCACTTCGCTGACTTGGCCGATGAGCTGTTCGACGTTGGCTTGCACCCGGCAACCATGCCGCATTCCACCGAGAAGACCACCCTGCGGAGGCGAGAATTTCGGAAAAAATAGCACCCTCAGTTAGTCCCGCCCCAAACAGAATCAGTTCCCGGACACCCCTCTCATGATCGGAACCCTTGCCCAAAGGAGAAATGAGCCGGATGGATTCTCTGAGGATGAGAATCGATCTAGTGTCATCCACCTAACTGAGCGCCTGTTATCGGCTTGGATTGTCAAGGGATGGTGGGTGAGGGCTGGTTCGGTTTCAAACCGCTCATCTGATCTGCGGATGTTCCGTTGCGTGCCGGAGTCACATCCGGATATGAGCCCGTGTGCGTAAGCCACCCCCATTTCGACTTTGGGGCGTGCTCCAAGCGATTAATTCTCTGTTAACAAGGATTTTTCACTTCAGGAGTTCCACACAATTTTTTCGACAGATCAACCAGATCACCTACCCTGACTTCTGCCGGATCAATCTGGTAGCCCCAAACGTCGAAATAGCGAAGGTCCGCCTGTCCGTAGAGAGTCGTGAATGCGCAATTCACCGCATCATAGCCGGCGGAGATTCGGATACGCCCGATGCGAGGTTGCAAAAACCGTGCATCAAAAACCTGCCAGTGCCCGCCCATGAACACCTCGAAATAGGCGTGGAAATCGTTGGGCGTGCCGGGATCATCCACCCCGATATCCGGCAAATAGCCACTGGCATATCGCGCAGGAAGATTGAAGGTTCGACATAGCGCGACGCCGCAGTGCGCCAGATCCCTGCAGACCCCGTAGCGACGTTCCATGATCTCGAAAGCCGAAAGGTTGGGGCTGCCCGAGAGCGTGCGATATTCGATATTCTCATTTAACCAGCCCGCAATCCCAAGCACCCGATCAAGCCCCTGACGCAGGTGCCCAAAATTCTGCCATGCAAAATCCAGCAGCTTGTCGGAATCACAGTAGCGAGTAGGCAGCGTGTAACGCAGAATGGAGGCAGGCAAAAGATAAGGAGGAATCGGGGCATCCACCCAGGCCAAATCCTCCGTCAAGCGAGGCACCATCACAATGGCGTCATATCGAATCGTATTGCGGCCGGGTTTGAGAATGAGGCGATACACGATATTTTCGTGATCATCCTCGAACTCCGTGGCCGAAAGCTCAGGCTCAAACTGCATACTCTCCTGGCGAATGGATTGGAAGGAGCCCTGCCGGGGTTTGAAAACCACTAAAACAGGAGTATCAGCGCTGGTTTCATAGACGATCTCGCAACCCACCCGAACGGCGAGTTCCAATGCTGGTAGCGTGATAGAAGTTTGCCTGTTCAAAATAATCCCGCATGCGAGGTTGTTCGAGTGACAATCTTACACCCTCGTGGGTCCAGGGCAGCATGACAACCTTTCCTTTTTATGATATTATCCCGATTCCAAAATCCCTGCGAGCTGCACTGGCCGGAAACCAAGGGCCTTCTCCAACGAATGGTGGCAATCAACAGCTTCACCACCCACGTCAGTGGCGTGAATCGCGTCGGGAAATGTGTGGCAGAGCAATTCACCCGATTGGGATTCTCTTCGGAGTCCGTTCCCCATCCATTTGTGGACTACGGCAGTCATCTCATTCTGCGTTCTCCCGAGTTGCAAAATGCGCCAACGATCGCGCTCATTGCCCATTTGGATACCGTATTTCCAGAGGAAGAAGAGGCGCGAAATCATTTTGTCTGGAGGGAGGAAGGCGACCGAATCTACGGACCGGGAACCAACGACATCAAAGGGGGCATTGCGGCGATCTACCTGCTCCTGGCGACGATGAGGGACGCGGTCCCGGATTGTTTTCAAGGCGTGAATTGGGTGGTTTTGTGCAACGCCTGCGAAGAGATCGATTCCTGGGACTTCGGAGCCCTTTGCCGGTCCAGACTGCCTGCGGATACCATGGCTTGTTTAATTTTCGAAGCGGACGGCGGGGACGGGGATGCGTTTTCTCTTGTCACATCCCGAAATGGACGCGCCACTTTTCGCGTGGATGTGCAAGGGCGGGGGGCTCACGCGGGAGGACAGCATGCACGTGGGGCCAATGCGATCACCCAGATCGCGCGGATCATCGGGCGACTCGAAAGTTTGACCCATCACCAAACCGGCCCGACAGTAAACTTCGGGCGCGTCCATGGTGGCACGGTTCTGAATCGGATTCCCGAGTCGGCATTCGCTGAGTTGGAGATGCGCGCTTTTTCACCCCAAATTTTCGAACAAGCCCAGGAACGCATCCTGGCGGAGGCAGGTGAAGGCGACCTCCGAAGTCTTGATGCCGACGCATGGCCGTGCCAGATCAAAGTGGAACAGATGGAGCAGACTCCGCCCTGGCCAAAAAACGACGCCTCCGAACATCTCTTCGCCCGATGGCAGGCAGCCGGCAATGAGCTCAATCTCGCGGTCGGCAGTCAGCATCGCGGTGGCCTGAGCGATGGCAATGTGATCTGGAATCACTTCCCGACCCTGGACGGACTGGGCCCGCGTGGGAATTTCTCCCACTGCTCGGAACGGGATCCCGCTCAGGGGAAAGAACAGGAATATGTGGACAGCAGCTCCTTTGTTCCAAAAACTGTCATGAACTTAACGGCCCTGGTGGACTTGCTGGGCAGACCCACCTGAGATATTAACGGAGGCTAACTGTTGCCAAAGCGTTGTTGCCGATGTCGCGCTCGTTCTCCACTCCTTTGAAAAGCAAAAGTGAGTGCGGTTCGGCGCATGAATTATGGAATTTCACCAAATTGAACATCGATATTAGCCCGTCTTTCTAAACTGAGAGCGAAAATCGGTAATTTTCGGGGTCGGAAGGCTCGCGAAGCCCCATAAACACAAGTTGTGGTTTTCGGAAATTGCTGTCGTGAAAACCCACCCTCTTCCCAAGGCTTAAAATGTGACTACAATGGCCAACCGTCATGTTGTTACGTGGCACCCGACGGTTCAAAGAGGGCAAAGAACACCGGTATTGGTCGATCGTGGAAAACCGCCTTTGCGCGGGAGGAAGAGTCGTTCAGCGTCCGGTTCTCTATCTGGGCAAACCGGAGGTGAAACATGCCGCAAGCCGCTCCCGCCGATCTCTGGAA
Organism: uncultured Chthoniobacterales bacterium; assembly: GCA_964608775.1. Classification (GTDB taxonomy): domain Bacteria; phylum Verrucomicrobiota; class Verrucomicrobiia; order Chthoniobacterales; family CAZSPO01; genus CAZSPO01. The sequence continues at coordinate 6,799 of CAZSPO010000081.1, forward strand.
CTTTTACATCCAACTCACCGAAATCGAGGCCGCCTTCAAAAGGCTCAAGGACGACCTCGATCTTCGTTCGATTTATCACCAACTCGACTCGCGCATCGAAGCTCACATCTTTGTCTCCTTTTTAGCCTATTGCCTACACGTCACCCTGCGAACGCACCTGCGTCCCCACTCCCCCGGACTGACTTCCCTCGCCCTCCTCGACAAGTTCGCCGCCCTCCAGATGCTCGACGTTCACTTCCCGACAATCGACGGACGCACACTCATGTTGAGTCGCTACACCCAGCCCGAAAACGACCAGAGGTTCCTTCTCGAAAAACTCAACCTCCAAGTTCCCGACCAACCACCTCCTCGCATCAGGAGCAACAACCAGCTTCTGCCCTGAGCTCCCGCGACTTGTAGTGAAGACCTTTTAAGCCTCACTTCAGGAACGTGTCGAACGTTCTCATGAAGAGGAAAATGGGGGGAGAGATTACCCCAGACCGTCTGCCGCCATTTCCTCCACCGACGGACAGAGACAGAACAGATTGCGGTCGCCATGGACATTGTCGATGCGACCGACTGCCGGCCAGAATTTCTGTTCTTTTAGCCAGGGGACCGGGTAAACCGCCGATTGCCGGGTGTAACAATGGGGCCATTCATCCGCACAAACCAAGACGTGCGGGTGCGGGGCATTCTTTAAGACGTTATCGATGCTGTCAGCTTCGCCAGTGCGGACGGCTTCCATTTCACTGTGGATCCCGATCATGGCGTCGCAAAATCGGTCGAGTTCCCCTTTCGCCTCGCTCTCTGTCGGTTCGACCATGAGGGTGCCGGCCACCGGCCACGACATGGTCGGCGCATGAAATCCGTAATCCATCAGTCGTTTAGCCACATCTTCCACCTCAATCCCCGCCCATGCCTTCCAGTCGCGCAGGTCGAGAATGCACTCGTGCGCCACCCATCCGCCGCGCCCGGTGTAAAGAATCCGGTAGTGCGGTCGCAGTCGGGCCGCAATATAGTTTGCATTGAGAATGGCCACTTCGGTCGCCCGCCGAAGCCCTTCCGGCCCCATCATGGCGATGTAAAGCCACGAAATGACCAAAATGCTGGCGCTGCCGAGCGGGGCAGCGCTGACCGCTCCGGAAGCCGGATCAAGGGGAGTGCCCGGGAGATAGGGGCGAAGCTCTTCGGTGACCCCGATCGGCCCCACCCCGGGTCCACCGCCGCCGTGGGGAATGCAAAAAGTCTTGTGCAAGTTTAGGTGACAGACATCCGCACCAAAGTCACCGGGTCGACAGAGTCCCACCAACGCATTCATATTCGCCCCGTCGAGATACACCCGACCTCCCGCTTCGTGAATGAGTTGGCAGACCTCCACAATCGTGTCCTCAAAAACCCCGTGGGTCGAAGGGTAGGTAACCATCAAAGCCGCCACCCGACCGTTGTGGGCTGCTAGTTTTGTGCGTAAATCGTCGAGAGCAATATTGCCTTCGCTGTCACATTGCACCGCCACGACTTGCAAACCAGCCATGGCGGCGGAGGCCGGGTTGGTCCCATGAGCACTCGTTGGAATCAGGCAGACCGTCCGCTGCCGATCGCCGCGAGCCAGGTGAAACCGGCGGATCGCCAGCAACCCCGCATATTCACCCTGGGAACCCGCGTTGGGCTGCAGGGAAACGGCAGCAAACCCGGTGATTTCAGCTAACCAACTCTCCAACTCGTTCGCAAGCCGGTGAAACCCGCGAGCTTGCTCGACCGGAGCGAAGGGGTGCAACCGGCTTACATTTGGCCAGGTGACCGGTAACATCTCGGTCGCCGCATTCAATTTCATGGTGCACGATCCCAACGGGATCATCGAGGTGGTGAGGGATAAATCTTTGACTTCCAACCGTTTAACGTAGCGCAAAAACTCTGTCTCGGTCCGGTAACGATGGAAAACGGGCTGGGGAAGAAACGCCTCGCTCCGAGCCAGAGTTCCCCCCTCAATGAGGGAGTCAGCCGGAGCTGAAGGTTCCTTCGCTCCGTCGAACAGGGCGAGCAAATGGCCGATGCCCGTCGTCGTCTCATCCAACGCAATGCCACAACGGCCATCGGGGAACCAACGCAGATTGATCCCAGCAGCTTCGGCCCTTGCGCGGAGTCCGACCGGATCAGAAGGGCGGAGAGTCAGGGTGTCAAACCACTGGCTGGTCGTGAGCTCCTGCCCAGCGGCTCGAAGCGCTGCTGCCAACGTGCAGGTGAGCCGATGCACCCGCCTGGCAATGGCAATCAAACCCTCCGGACCATGGTAAACCGCATACATCGACGCCATCACGGCTAGGAGCACTTGTGCGGTGCAAATATTGCTAGTTGCTTTTTCCCGGCGGATATGTTGTTCGCGGGTTTGCAGCGAGAGCCGATAGGCCAGCCGACCCTGTGCATCCTTGGAGACCCCAACCAATCGCCCAGGCATCATTCGCTTGAACCGATCTTGGGTCGCGAAGAAAGCGGCGTGAGGGCCCCCATAGCCGAGGGGCACGCCAAATCGTTGGGCGCTGCCAATGCAAATGTCCGCCCCCATTTCCCCCGGTGTCCGGAGCAGGGTGAGCGCTAGCAAATCAGCCGCCATAACGACGACTAAACCGGCCTTGTGACATTCAGCATTGAATGCGCTCCAATCTTGGAAACCCCCATCCGTTCCCGGGTATTGCAGCAATACGCCAAAGGCATCGGGGAGAGCCTCAAGTTCGGCTTCCTGCTGGATCACCAGTTCGATCCCGAGCGGTTCCGCCCGGGTTTGCAACACCCCGATGGTCTGCGGATGCGTATTGGCAGAGACTAAAAAACGCGACTTGCGGCGGTTACCAGCCTGCCAAGCCAACGTCATCGCCTCAGCAGCGGCGGTTGCCTCATCAAGCAACGAGGCATTGGCGATCTCCAAGCCGGTAAGTTCGACGATGAGCGTTTGAAAATTGAGCAACGCTTCCAGCCGCCCCTGTGCGATCTCGGCTTGATACGGGGTGTAGGCGGTATACCAACCGGGATTCTCTAAAATCGCCCGCCTGATCACCGAAGGCGTGTGCGTGCCAGCGTATCCCATCCCGATGTGCGTATGGCAGAGCTGATTCTCCTCCATGACCGTTCGCAGCCGGTCCAAGGCGGCGGCTTCAGAAAGCGCGGGCGGTAAATCTAACGGGCGCTTGAGTCGAATTGCACCGGGCACAGCCGTATCGATCAGCGTCTCCAAAGAAGGCAAACCCATGGACGCCAGCATGGACCTCTGCTCCATCGTCTCGGGACCGAGATGACGCCGGACAAAATCAGCTTCGCCTGAGGAAGCTTCGTCGCCCGGGAGAACGGGAGGATGCATTGCCATCGCAGGAAGAGGATCGGGATCGAGCATGAAGCATGATAGGGGGAAGAAAGCGGAGAATCAAGCGGCGCACCAACAAATCCGGATTCGTTGATTTGTTTTTTCCTCAACCTGCCCTCTCTCGGTCGATTGCCCGCTTTGTCGTGGTGCGGTCGCTCCGGAATTGTTGCACGGCTTCTTCATATCGCCGCAACAACTGTCGATACGCCGCCTGCTGATCTGGGGTCCAGGAAGCCGAGGCTTCGTGACGTTCTTTGATGGCCGCATAAGCGGTGTTCAACTCTGCCTCCCGCCGTGCGAGTGCTCGGTTTGCGATCGCCTCGGGCGTGTCCCGGCTTTTTAAACGCTCCTCCAACTCATCCACCGCATCCACCTCAATTCGGTCGCCGATACCGTATTCCGAAAGATCGATACCTTCGAGATTCTCCTTTGCATCGGCGAATCGCGATTCCGCTCCCGGCCAAATAATCAAGGTGAAAACGAGCATCGGCAGACTGACAAGCAAGGCGAAGAAAGGGGCCAGAGCGAGCGCCCGCAAAAAAGCCGCTTGAAGCACCAGCCAATTCCCTACAGCCAGCATGGCGAGCACCACGAGAGACGCGGCCGCCACCTGCGCCAGAGTGCCGGCCGCCTGCCCAAGTAGCCCATAAACCAACGCGGCCCCCATCGCCGCCGCGCAAACCACCATCGCCCCTGCCAAAGTCCGCCCAAAGGGTAAATGCGGCTTACCCGCCAGTGCGGCAAAGCCTTCTGCCAACAAAAAGGCACCGGCGGTCATCACGAAAAACGAACCGAGCCCCACCCCAAAAATGAATCCGGCGTCATCCAAGACCTGCAGCAGCGAACCATCGCCAAGGGCCTTGATAAATTTTTCGAGTAGAGCCACCTCGTCCATAGTGAAAACGAAACATATTCTCTACCCCAAGACCTCTCCAGCGGTCCAGGGCAATGCAGCCGATTTCTTCCTCGGCCTGGTTCCGGAGAGCCCAAAACGGCAGCCGCATGTCGTGTCAACAGCGCACCCCGATCCCGCTTGCGTCCGATGAAGCCGCCCCACTCAAAAACGGGTGGTCGCGCTATGTTAAAACGGCAGGAGGTCCCATCCCCACCCGGCATTGGGATGCGGTTGAGACCCTCCTTTCCTGTCGCACCTCCTACGCGCAAGGCAAGAATGACCGAGCCTTACAACGGGCACAGGGCCACTTCATCTGAATTTGACTTACTCCTCATAGCCCGGAATGTGATTCG
>CAZSPO010000082.1:0-11253 GCA_964608775.1 uncultured Chthoniobacterales bacterium
GACTAGCTTCATTTTTGATATGGGCGGGATTGTGTTGGGTCATCCTTTTGTGGAGTTCGACGCCCCGGCAGGGACGCTGATTGAAATGGCTTACACCGAGGATTTGCGGGATGGACGACCGTGGTTGTTCAAGAACATCCAGGTATTGGCAGGCGACCGGCAGATCGCGGCGGGGGGCTCCTCGCGGATGGAAGGGTTTGTGCCGCGCGGTTTTCAATATTTACAGCTGGGGGTGACGGGGCACAGCGAGCGGGTGCGGATCCGGCGGGTGGGGGTGCGAACCGCGACTTACCCGCATCGGTTGCAAGGGGCGTTTGCATGCTCGGAGCCGATGTTTAACACGCTTTATGCAATGGGTTGGCGCACGTTGGTGGCCTGTTCGGAGGATGTTTACACCGATTGCCCCTGGCGGGAACGGACGCTTTATGCGGGAGATATGCTGCCGGAATTTGCGACCGCTTATGTGACCTCGGGCGACACGGCCTTGATCAAGCGGTGCGCGGATATTTTTATCCAATCGCAATCGGAACAAACGGGCTGGCAAATTTCCATGGCTCCGATGGCGAGGGATCGGGAGACGACTTTGGTGGATTATGCGCTGACTTGTTTATTGGCCGTGGTCTGGCATTGGCGGCTGACGGGGGATGATGCGTTTGCGGGGTATGCCTATCCGCGGTTCCGGGTGTTGATGGAGCGGGCGCTGGAATTCCGGCAGGGGAACCGGTTGTTTGCGCTTTTTTGCAAGCCATTCATCGAGCATGGGCCGGTGGGGCGCGATGAAGATTTCAATACAGCCGTCAACGCCCTCTTCGCCGGGGCCTTCGACGCGATCGCGGAGTTGGAGGAACGATTTGGCGAGGCGAAAGAGGCGGCTCGGTATCGGAAAGTTGCCCGCGAAACGGCGGTGGCGGTTGAGAGCCAATGCTGGAGCCCGGTGTTGGACACTTTCAGCGACGGATTAATCGGGGACGAACTGGCTCCGACTGCGCATGGGGTGACGAGCGGTTATTGTGCGTTTTTTGGCACGACTTCAGTCGACCGGGAGGAGGGGGTGATTCGGCATTTCGAAACCTTGCTTGCGCAGGTCGGGCCGGGATCGCCGGAAGCGTTGGTTTCTTCTTACGGCGCTTTTTTTCTCTTGGGCGGGCTCTACCGCCAGGGGCATGTGGCGTTGGCAGAACGGGTGATTCGGCAGTGTTACGGTCCGATGGTGGCGTCGGGGGCGGACACGGTGTGGGAGCATTTCCATCCGGACAAGAGCCGGTGCCATGCCTGGAGCACGGCTCCGAACTTCTATTTTGCGACCTGCACACTGGGGGTGAAATTGGGGGTGCCCGATTTTGGCACCTCGCTGGATCGCATTCTGATTCAGCCGCAATCGGAGACCTTGACGTGGGCGAAGGGGCGGGTGCCACATCCGCTCGGGGTGGTGGGGGTGGAATGGTGGATCGAAGGGGAGCGCCTTCACATGACCGTGGAGAAACCGACACCGGAGGCGGTTGTCGAGGTGCGCCCTCTTGGGCGGTTAGGAGCGTTGGCGCTTGAGTTGACGACGAGCTAAAGCCTCTTCCCCCTTCGATTTAATGGCGAAATTGTAACAATCAAAAGCTGGTGGCTGGATAGAGGATGCGAGAAAGCTCCGCCTCGTGATTGGCAGAGTTTGCATTCTAAATCTTTTCTACGGGCTGGTCCTGGCCTTCCCTTGCCAGGCGGAGGAAGGCCCGGTGCGCGTTGATGGCTCCAGCTCGGTTTACCCCATTACAGTCCGAGCCGCCGAAGCCTTCACCAAAGAAACCGGGATCCCGGTGCAGGTCAATTTTGTCGGCACGTCAGCAGGGTTTAGGAAATTTCTCGCCGGCGAAATTCCCATCGCGGACGCCTCACGCCCCATTTTAAAGGCGGAGATCGAAGAGGCGGAGCGTCAAGGGATCGCGTTCATTGAAATTCCTCTCGCTTATGACGCCCTGACTGTGGGGGTGAACAAAGACAATCACTGGCTGAAAGAGATCAAAACGTCGGAGCTTAAGCTTCTCTGGAGTCGGAATTCACAGGGGAAAATCACCCATTGGAATCAGCTTCGACCTGAATGGCCGGCGGAACCGATCCATTTGTTTGGAGCTGGTGGCGATTCGGGCACGAAAGATTTTTTCGCGGAGGTGATCACCGGAGATCAGAAAGGGTTGCGCACCGATTATTTGGGAAGCGAAGACGACGAGCAAATCGTCGATGGAATCGCCTCGAATCTATACGGGTTGGGGTTTTTCCCCCACGCCTACCTGATCGGGAATGAAAACCGGGTGCGTGCTGTGCCGGTGGCCTGGGATGTGGATGCCCGGACCGGGCGGATCACTGGAGGAAGGCCGACCGAGGCGACCCGGCGCAATGTGGTGGCCGGAGCCTATATCCCGCTCGGTCGTCCGCTCTTTATTTACGTCAACGCCAAGATGCTCGAAACCGATCCCCGGGTGGGCGCATTCGTCCGCTACCTCCTGACAGAGGGCAGATTCGCTGTGCATGCAGCGGATTACGTTTCCCTCAACGAACAGGCTTATGTGCAATCCCTCCAAGATCTTGAGGAGCGTGATATTGGCACGCGGTTTGGCGGCGAAATTCCCGTCGGGATCGCGATACATGATTTGCTTACTCTCGAACCCAAATAGACAAATAGACAAATAGCCAAACAATACGACCCAACCCATGAAACCGATCCAACCCATCCCATCCATGAAACGACTCCTTCAATGTGTCGCGCCAGCGACTCTCGCGGTATTCCTCTCCGCTTGCGGCGATAGCGGCACTCCTGCCGCTCCCGGTGCCGATGCCGACAGCGCGAAGCCTTCTTCGAGCGGCGGTGGGGTGCAAGTCCTCAGCGGAGCAGGTTCTAGCTTCGCGGCCCCATTTCTCCAACGGGCAGCGGCCGATCTGAACAAAAAAGATTCCAACATCCAGGTAAACTACCAATCGGTCGGTTCCGGTGCTGGCATCAAGCAGTTCACCGAGAACACGGTCGATTTTGGGGCTTCTGACGCAGCCATGACCGACGAACAAATCGCCAAAATCAAGGAAGGTGTGGTGATGATTCCGGAAACCGCCGGGACGATCGTGATGGCTTACAACCTCCCCGGGGTCACGGAATTGAATCTCCCCCGGGAAGTGTTGTCGGGGATCTACCTCGGCACGGTGACCAAATGGAATGATCCGAAGTTAGTCGAAGCGAATCCCGGGGTGACGCTCCCCGACCTCCCGATCACCGTCGCCTATCGTTCAGATGGGAGTGGCACAACCTTTGTTTTTACCAAACATATGGCAGCGATCAGTCCCGAATTTAACACCAAAGTCGGGAGTGGCACGGCGGTCTCCTTCCCGGTTGGGGTTGGCGGCAAAGGAAATGAAGGGGTGACCGCTCTGGTCAAACAAAGCCCCGGCGGCATCGGTTACGTCGAGTTTGGCTATGCCGAAGGGAACAAATTGCCGATGGCAAATTTGCAGAACAAAAGCGGGACCTTTGTGAAACCGACCCTCGAGAGCGGGGCGTCGACTTTGGCGAATGTCGAGTTCCCTCCTAACTTGCGCGTTTGGCCCGCTGACCCCACCGGGAAAGATGACTATCCGATCGCGACCTTTACCTGGTTGCTCCTGCGGAAATCTTACGACGACAAAGCGAAACTCGAAGCGTTGAAGGAATATGTCACTTTCGTTCTGACCGACGCCCAGAAGAATGCGGGTGCGCTCGGTTACATCCCATTGCCTGCTCCGGTCGTTGAAAAAGCCAAGGCCGCTTTGGCCGAGGTGAAGTAATCGCGTAACCGATTCTCAACCCCTTCTCTTTCCGAAGCTCCCTGCTCCTCATGTCCATGCAAACACCAGTCAACCCCTCCCCCGAGGCTGATGATGGGATTCCCATGGTGAAGGTCGGCCCCGACATTTTTCGGGGCTTTTGTTGGGGGGCTTCGGGGGCCGTGGTCCTGATCTTGGCCTGGATCATTGTCACGATCGGAATAGAGGCGTGGCCGGCCATTCGGGAGATTGGTCCCGGATTTATCACGGGCGTCGATTGGGTGCCTAACCGACATACCTTCGGCGTCCTCCCTTTTTTAATCGGGACGGTGGTCAGCTCGGGCATTGCCTTGATCATCGCCCTACCGCTCGGGTTGGCGATCAGCATTTTTTTAAGTGAAGACTTTCTCCCCATGCCGGTGCGCAATGTGGTGCGGTTCACGGTGGAAATGCTCGCGGCCATTCCCAGTGTGGTTTACGGGCTCTGGGGGATTTTTGTCGTCATCCCGCTCGTGCAAAAGTTTGGCGAATGGGCTTCTGTGGCGTGGAAAGGGGTCCCGGGGTTGAACGTCTTGTTTGCGCCGCCCGCCTATGGAAACTCGATGCTCACCGCCAGTCTGGTCCTGGCCATTATGATTTTGCCGACGATCACCGCGATTTCTCGCTCGGCGTTTACGGCGGTGCCAGGGAACTTGCGCGAAGGATCCTATGCGTTGGGAGCGACTCGTTGGGAGGCAATTTTGACCGTGATTATGCCAACAGCGGCTCCTGGAATCGTGGCGGCCACGATATTGGCTCTCGGTCGGGCGATGGGTGAGACGATGGCGGTGGCCATGTTAATTGGCAACAGCCCGCGGCTTTCCTGGTCGCTTCTCTCCCCCGGCGGAACGTTGGCCGGTTTGCTCGCCAACCAGTTTGGCGAGGCGGAAGGGTTGCAGGTGAATTCTCTGATGTATGCCGCCCTTCTCCTGGTCGTGCTGACGCTTTTTGTTAACATCGCAGGAGAACTGGTCCTGCGCCAAACTCAGAAACAAACGGCCGGTATTCGCTGACGACATGAACTCGCCCGCATCACCACCCGATTTTTTCGAAGCCGCCCACACGGGCACCTCGGTGCGACGCGCCTTCTTAAACAAGGTGTTGAATGTGGTTTGTATCGCGCTGGCCTTCTTCACGTTAATCCCCCTTATTTCATTGGTCGTCTTGGTGCTGAAAAATGGGTTGCCGCTCTTGAGCCTCTCCATTTTCACCGAATTGCCGCCCACCGCCGGGCTGACGGGGGGTGGTTTCGGCAATGCGATGATCGGCACCCTCGTGATGGTCGGTCTGGCCCTGGTGTTTGCAACTCCCTTCGGAGTGCTCGGAGCTATTTATATCAATGAATATGATCCCACCTCGCGGCTGGCCAATGCCGTGCGTTTCGTTGCAAAATTATTGACAGGAATTCCTTCTATCATTTGCGGGGTTTTCGCTTACGCAGTGATTGTGGTAGCCACGGGCGGGTTTTCGGCCTGGGCGGGCGGGTTTGCTCTAGCCATTCTGATTTTGCCCACCATCTTGCTAACGGCGGAACAAGCACTCCTCGGGGTTCCGTCCGCCTTTCGCGAAGCTTCTTTCGGATTGGGAGCTACGAAGTTTCAAACCATCACCCGCGTGGTGTTGCCCGATGCGTTTCCTGCTATGATGACCGGCATCATGCTTGCGGTAGCCCGGGCGGCGGGGGAAACAGCCCCCTTGATTTTCACGGCCCTTTTCAGTCAATACTGGGCGCGATCGCTCCAGGAACCGACCGCTTCGCTTTCGGTTTTGATCTATAACTTCTCGACCCTTCCATTCGAGCACCAAGTTCAAATGGCCTGGACCGCTTCGCTCGTCCTGGTGTTGCTGGTCACCGTGACGAACATCACGGCCCAGGTCGTTTTTCGCAAAAAAATGTAAGCCCCCGCTCAATCTATGACGGCTATCCAAAGTGAATCCTCCTCAGCTGAAATCCCCGCCGGGCGCAGCGATTTTTTGACCGTGCGCGATTTCAATTTTTTCTATGGTGCCAAACAGGCGCTCTATGAAGTGAACATGGCCATTGCCGAAAAGCAGGTGACGGCCTTTATCGGCCCATCGGGTTGCGGTAAATCGACGTTGCTCAGGAATTTCAATCGAATGAACGAGCTGATTCGCGGGGTGCACCACGAGGGCGATATCCAGCTGGCCGGTCGGAGTATTTTCGACAAGAAGATCGCGATTATCGCGTTGCGCCGTGCGATCGGGATGGTGTTTCAAAAATCCAACCCGTTTCCAAAATCGATTTATGAAAACATTGTTTACTCTCTGCGTCTGACCGGAAGACCGCCCAAGTCCGAGCTGGACGAGGTCGTCGAGCGGAGTTTGCGGGGAGCCGCCCTTTGGGAGGAGGTGAAAGACCGACTTCACGAAAGTGCGCTGGGATTATCCGGCGGCCAGATGCAGCGGCTCTGCATCGCGCGCGCCATCGCGAACCGGCCCCGGGTGCTGTTGATGGATGAGCCGTGTTCCGCCCTCGACCCGATCGCCACCGCCAAAGTGGAAGAGTTGATTCATGAATTGCGCCAGGAATTTACTATCGTGATTGTCACGCATAACATGCAACAAGCGGTGCGATGCGCTTCGCAGACCGCCTTTTTCTACTTAGGTCGCCTCATTGAATACGGCCCGACCGATCAGATTTTCAACGATCCCAAGGTCCCGCAAACGCGGGATTACATTGGTGGCCGTTTTGGGTGAGTTCCGGTTGGCTTCGGGCTTGAGCCCAGACAACGCGGGGGGGCATTCTTCCATCGAATGGCTTCGTCCCCTCCTCCCCTCGTTCCTGGTCCTGAGTTAAGCACCACGGTCTTCCATGGGGAATTGGAAAGCTGGCGACGGCATTTGGTGACCCCTTGGGTGGCCCGAGTGGACGGCGATGGGCTGGCCCTCGCCGTTGTCTGTGGCGAGACGGGGCACGACCTCCAGTTTGAAGCCCGAAACGGAGAGCGTTCTGATGAATGGGCCAGAATGCTCAACCGGGCTGTGGCCACCGCGACCCGGGTGTTGGAAAAAAAGCCTGTCGTTCGCGAACTCTGCGCTGGGATGCTCACAACCCATGGCTGCTCCCACGAACGTCCTCTGGAAGTTCGCTCCCGGGAAGACCTGCCGGGCCCGGCGACCCGGGAGATCCAGTTTGACGGTGCTTTTCAGCCTACCAAGAGCCGGATTGTCATTCGAACCGCCCTGCTCCGCGCTGTGGAAGTGCAACGCCGGGAATTGACGGAGCCGGATGACATGGAGCAGTTGGGCTTGGTTTGGCCGGTGTTGCGCCGCATTTATTTGCAGCTCGGTTATCCGAACTATCCGCGAGACCGATTTACTGAGCGGATTGACATTACCACCCGCTGGGTGGTCCTCAATCTACACCTGCTCTATGCCGACAAAAAAGGAGGGCGACTCATCCCGAACCGGGCCGGGGAATGTTTTGAGCGATTTACCGCCCGCGACGAACGGATCGATGTTCAAACCCTTTTTGTTCGGCAGCCCTTTTTCCGGCTCATGGCCGATCTCTCCTTTCTGCTCATGGAACGGCAGATCATCGGTTCCTTTGACACCGCGCGCATTATCGTCCGCGACTACCTCGACCCGCGTTACCTCCGATTAAGCATTACGGGCTTGATGCCCGGAATCCCGGAGTGGCTGCAACCGATGCGGTATTCTTGGAAAGGACAGAAAAAAATCCAGACACCGAACCCAACTGAAGGGCGCTACGGAATTTTGGATCACGAAGATTATGACGCCTGGAAAAAGCTCCGCGGGCCGCTCGCGCAAAACGGCTATTTTTTAGTGCGCCAACTCGGGATGGGGCAGTTCGGGCGGGTTTACGAAGCGATTAATGTTTCTAATAGCAGTATCCCGCAGCGGGTGGCAATCAAGGTGGACCGCATTCGGAAGGGGTTCAAGAAGGAGGCGATTGAAGCCGCCGAATCAATTATGCTAACCGCGTCGGGCCTCTCGGCTTCGCCGCATATGATTCGGATTTTCGATGCGGGCAAACTGGCGAAAACCCGCGCCACCTACCATGTCATGCAATTGGTGGAAGGGGATACCCTGGACAACTTGCTCGGCATCACCGGGTTAGAACATGCTAGCGTGCTGCGTCCTCGGTCGCCACAAGGTTCGGAGGAGGTGGTAACCGAGACTTTTTTCACGTCGATTAGCAATTCACGCAACGAATTGTGGCGGCGAGCCCGGCGTTCCTTCCCCTTTCTGCGTCAACCGGGGTTGGTCGATTTGTTCGATTTGCTTGTGAGCAAAATGTTATGGGTAGAAGAGATTCATCGGCTTGGCTTTGCGGTGAATGATTTGAAAAACGGCAACGTGATGATCACCCGCCGCGGTCAATTCAAGGGGATCGATCTGGATGCGTATAGCCGCATTTTCTCCCCGCTCGACAAATTGGGTGATTTCCTTTTTCTTTCCGTTGCCACAGCGCAGTTGCTGACGGCAGGTCGGCCGGGGGCCGAATCCCTCAAGAATCTTGTGAGTGATACCCGGCAGTTGCGGGGCTTTTTATTGAAGAATTGGGAGGGGGAAATCCATGCCGCGACCGATGCCGCTCCTTCCGCCGAGGATTTGGCTGGGTTTGTCTGTGACTTCGTCGAGTCGGCCCGGTGCGGGGAGTTTTCCAATGAACCCGAGACCTTTACCCAGTCGATCGACCGGCTCATTGCCCTGAAGCGGCGGTTGGGCAATCAGGAAATGGTCCTCGAATAACGGCGGCCCGGCGGGCTTGCGCTCCCGGAGCGGCTCGGTATTCTGCCGACTTGGCTATGACACAAGAATGGAATATCGGTGGTCGAGGTAGAAAATGCGCGAAGACCGGGCGCCCCTTTGAGGATGGCGAATGGTTTTATACTCTTCTCTACCGGGATCGATCCGGGTTTCGCCGCGAGGATTTGTCGCAAGCAGCGTTTGCAGAGCGGAATGACAATATTCAGCCCTTCTCATTTTGGCGGGGGAAATTTGAGGCCCCTACGCCGGGCGCTCCTGAGACCGTGCCGCGGCAAAGTGCGGAAGAAATGTTGCGGGAGTTTACGATGGAAGACCGGCCGGAGCATCGTAACGCACGCTATGTGCTGGCCGTGATGCTTGAGCGAAAGAGGCAGCTCCGCCATGTTGATACCAAACAGGGGGATGACGGACCGCTGCTGATCTATGAGAATATCAAGACGGGCGAAATATTCTTTGTTCCAGATCCCGAATTGCATTTGCACCAGTTGGAGCCGGTTCAGGAAGAGGTGGCGACCCTCCTTGCTGGCCATCGTGGAGCAACGCCCGAGCAAGCGCCGACCCCGACCGAGGCGTCGTCGGAACCCGCCCCGGCTGCCGATGCGTGACACCGTCCCCAGGCACGAAGTGGGGAGCCCGGGAGGAATGATTGGCATTCCCCGCCAGGTGTGGATCATTGTCCCTTTGATTGGTTGCGCCCCATGCCTCCTTGGTTCCGACAACGTTGTCCGCTTTATCTCGCCCCAATGGCCGGGGTGACCGATTCCATTTTCCGCACTTTCTGTAAGGAACATGGAGCCGATGTGGTGGTGACGGAATTTGTCTCAGCCGAGGGAATCTTTCGCCGCAACGCTCGCACGGCGGAATTCGTCGCGTTTACCGAGGCTGAACGGCCCTTGGGCGTCCAACTCTTTGGAGCCGACCCCCATCATCTCGGGGAGGCCGCACGGCAGGTCCTCGACTGGGTGGGCCCCGATTTCATCGATCTTAACTTTGGCTGTCCGGTCAACAAGGTGGTCGCAAAAAATGGTGGGGCCGCCCTGCTCCGCGATTGCCCGTTGGTGGGACGCATCGCCGAGGCGGTCGTTCGCGCAGCGGCTCCCGCCCCGGTCACAGCCAAAATTCGAATCGGCTGGAATGAGACCGCCATTAATGCCGTGGAAGTCGCCCGCCAACTCGAAGCTTGCGGGATCCAGGCGATTGCGGTGCATGGCCGGACTAAGGAACAGGGTTACAGCGGACAAGCCAATTGGGCGGTCATCGATGCCGTGGCCCGCGCCGTGGCCGTGCCGGTCATTGGCAATGGCGACCTCGACGGAGCCGAGATCGCTGCCCAACGATTGCGGGAAACGGCGGTGCGCGGTCTGATGCTCGGGCGGGCCGCTATGTCCTCTCCCTGGGTTTTTCGGGAAATTCGGACCTATCTCGACACCGGCACGCTTTCGCCGATGGTCTCCCTGGAGGAACGTTGGGGGTGGATCCGCCGCCACTGCCGTCTGGCGGTGGAGCAACGCGGGGCTGAGCAACCCGCGATGCACAGCATGCGGGCACGACTGATGGCTTACACCCGGGGTTTACCCGGCGGTCGGTTGTTGCGCACCGCTTTTTCTCGGGTCGAAACGTTGGAGGGTCTGGACGCCATTGCGGAGGAACATTTGATGGCATGCGCTCTTCGAGAAGGGGAGACTGCGGCGGCTTGAGCAGGCACCGCAACACCAGACCTTGGGTGTGATCGGGTCTGATGAATGGTCAGATCTCGCGTCAGTGAGCGGGGGGCAGGGCGGTGCGTTCGCGGATTTGGACTTTGTATTCGGAGCCGAGAAGTTGTTGGAGATCCGCTTGGAAACGAGCTCGGGCTTCATTGGGGAGTCCGGCTTCGATTGCTCGTTCCCGTGCGAGCGCGATCAGATGGCGCATTTGCTCTTCCCGATCGGTGGGCTGGATTTTGTTCCAGAGACCGTCGCGATGTTCGAGTTCGTCGTAGTGAGCCAGAGAGAGGCTGAGGACTTGGGCTGGGGGGAGGTCGATCAGAATGCGAGTCGGATCATGGGGGTCGGCGGTGATCGTGAATGGTTGGCGGAGGTCGTAGCCGATTTTCACATCAAAGAGGGCGCGGCTTTTCAGTCTTTTGCGACTGTGGAGGAAGGAGGATTCGAATTCGGCCTCTACCGAGGATTGGGAGGTGAGGAGAGCGAGTTCAAGGATGGCCTCGGGGCGTTCAAAGGTGACCACCCCGGTCGTGTCGATTTTGGGTTCGACCTGGAGCAATTGGCCGATGGATTCGACCACGAGTGCCACGCCTTGGGCGGCGGCCTTGGTGGTATCGCGGGGGATGCGAATGATTTGCCAGACGAGAAAAGCCCCGGTGAAGAGGAGGGCAAAACAGAAGAGCCAGGGCCAGAGATGGCGGGGGCGCGGGGAAGAGTGAGGCGGCGGACGGGTCATGCGGAGCAGCCTACCCGGGATTACACCCCCTGAAAAGAGTTCCGCCCCCCTGGCACGAAGTGCCAGAGAGGCGGCTGTTCCCCCCAGAACAATCTTTCAATGAGGAGACATATAGGGGTGCGGGGAGGGGGCAGCAATCTTTTTTTTCGAACAATTTATCCTGCGGAAGTAGGGGGGGGTCAGCTCCAGAGCCCTTTCATCTGAAAGCGACTAATCAAGGGCAGTGAAAGGTGTTGTGCG
>CAZSPO010000083.1:0-11237 GCA_964608775.1 uncultured Chthoniobacterales bacterium
GGTTTGGTGGGCGTTGAACGGTATCTGAAGAGATCTGGGCACCGTTGGTATGGATCGGAGGGATCGTGCGGAGGGATCGTGCGGGTGAATTGTACGGTAATTGTACGGTAATTGTACGGTGTTGTACGGCGTATGAATGGTATCCGAGTATGATGAATGGTGAATGATTCTAATTGAGCAGTATCCGAGCGTCGGATTGTACGGTATCTGATTGAGTTTGGTGGGCGTTGAACGGTATCTGAAGAGATCTGGGTGATTTGGCATCGTTGGTATGGATCCTGAGGGATCGTGCGGGTGAATTGTACGGTGATTGTACGGTAATTGTACGGCTTATATGAATGGTATCCGAGTATGATGAATGGTGAATGATTCTAATTGAGCGGTATCCGAGCGTCGGATTCGTCTTGCACTTTCGATTTTTTGGGGATAAACAGTAGTCTGTGAAGAATGGGAGCAATGATGCCGATGACCTGTTGAGGGCAGCGGTCAAGCAGTATGGGGTCAGCTCCCCGCGAACTGGGGCCTTTGATGCCATGGCACCTCAGATTGTGTTGATGGTGAGGTTGTGGGGTTACAGCAAAGCGGCTGGGATTCTGAGTGAGAAGATGAATCGGCCGGTTTACCGGGCGACGATCCGTGGGCTGTACGAGCGAGTGGTTTCTGGTCGCTTCCCCATGACGAAGGAGCAATTGGAGGCTGTGGCCTCGCGGATTCCCGAAGTGGGGAAGGTCGTTTCCCAGCATCCTCAGATGCTCGAGCCCAAGGAGGATGTGCGGTTGTCGCGTCCTGGTCCGAAGGGGAGGACGTTTGGGGCACGGACTCCTAAGCAGCAGGAGGTTGGCCCTGAGCCTGCTGGTCCTGGGGAGAGCACCGCTTTTCGAGGGAGCGAACCCGTTGAGGGGATGGGGAAGGATGGTTCGTCTGGTGTTGAGCGAAGCGAGCCCGAGTCGGAGAAAAGCGAAGCCTCGGTTTTTGCTGATCGGGAGGCCTCTGTCGAAGTGGACATGGCTCTGGAGCCAGAGGATTCAGTTGCCGCCGTTGGGCGGAATTCTGGGGAAGTTACTCCTGCGGAGGTTGCCAAGAAGCCGTCTCCTGTAGTTTCTCCGGCCGAGTTGCCACCCTATGATGGCAAAGCGGCTTGGGAGGCCCGGTTGCGGGACACCTCTGGGGACGAGGTGGCTCGTTCCCGGAAGGGGGTGCATTCTTGGGGATGGGATGGCGAGGGTCCCAGTCCCTACCTCGAGGATGTGCTTCGCCGGGACCCCGAGCTCCATTTCCATGTGGTCTGCTTTGACGGGGAATTGGCGTTGCCCAAGGATCTCATGGTTGATGGGATTCGAGTGCCGGCACCTGGTGTTGCGAAGGGATGCGGTTACCGCGTCCCTGAGGGCCTTGAGATTCCACCCGAGGTGGCGAGGCTGCGGGAGATGGCGGATCTGACTCTCCCTCGAGAACAGTTGGGGCTTAATCATCAGTGCACGCTCGATTTGATCTACAGGTGGAATGAGGAGAAGGAGTTGATGAAGGAGAAGGGTCAGTATTGGAAGAGGAAGCGCGAGGAACTTGAGAAGGAGAAGGCGCGTAAGGCTGCGGAAGCTGGACAGGTAAGCTGATTTGGTTGGCGTTGAGTCGTGTTGCCCGTTGCGATCCTGGCTAGACTTTTCGGTGAGATAATTTGGGGTCTTTTTTCTCGGTTGCGCCGGAGTTTTTCACGTTTGCATCGGCAGATGCCGGAAAAGCAAGGGGCCTGTTCTGATTATGGGTTGGGATCTGTGGTTTGCAGAGCGAAACCGACGCTCTCATTTCTGAATTAACCACCGCACGATCCGGGCGCTCAACGGAGGGGAAAGAGTTCATTCGTATCGTGGATGACGCAAACCAACTGATCGCAGACATCGAAACCGCACTCGAAGCATGATCGACTCGTCACTCTTTCTCACCCAGCTCAAGAGCACGAAGACCTCCCGCACCATGCTCGTGAAGCGCTCGAGGCTCTTTCCTCAGATGTAGCCTCCAAATTCTTACAGGGCCCGCGAACTCATCCGATATTGCGAATCCAAGAAAGTGATTTACAGTATGAGAACGCGATATAGCGAACGCTATAATTCTGATTGCAATCCACGATGATTCCGCGTAATCTTGTGAATTCAGATGGACGCCGCGGAAATCAAACGCCTCAGAAAGACTGTGCTACAGCTGTCGCAAGAAGACCTTGCGGCCAAACTGGGCGTTTCCTTCTCCACAGTAAACCGGTGGGAACGCGGACATGCCGAACCGCAGCCTGACCGGCTCCGTCGGCTGCGGGAGCTGGTTGCCATGCACCAGGAGCCAGCGGCTTCTTCATCGGGTGACAAAGCTCAACTCGCTGAACCTACTCAACTCGACTTTGAAGGAGATGCGGAATCCATCAAGCTGGTCGTTGACGCATTCCGGCTACGGAACGGTCACCTTTTCAACCGTGCTTATGGGTTGGAGCTTTCCAGGGTTGTGCCGCTGCCTCATCAGCGGATCGCTGTTTACGACCACCTTCTGAGAGAGGACAACCTCCGTTTTCTGCTTGCCGATGACGCTGGTGCCGGCAAGACGATCATGGCCGGGCTCTACATCCGGGAAATGATCAACCGAGGGAGACTTTCCCGCGTCCTCATCTGTTGTCCGGCTGGCCTTGTCTATAACTGGCAGCGGGAACTCAAGTTTTTCTTCGAGCTGGAGTTCAATATTCTCAAGGGGAGTCATTTCAAGGACCAGAACCCCGTAGCAAATCCCGCCCACTCCCTCTTCGCGATCAGCGTGGACACAGCGACATCGGCCAACGTGCAAGACAAGCTCTGTGCCGAGGGTATCCCGCCATTTGATCTCGTGATTTTCGATGAGGCTCACAAGCTTTCTTGGATCGACCGCGACCGCATACCGACATTGCGGTATCAATTCGCAGATCGAATCAGCCGGAACGCCACCAACCTCCTGCTCCTCACGGCCACGCCACACATGGGCAACAAATTTGCCTATTTCGCGCTTTGGCGACTATTGAATCCCTCCATCTTCTCCACCTATGAGGCACTTCAAGCGTTGGGCCCGGAAAAACGGGAACGCCATTTTATCCGGCGAATCAAAGAGGAGATGGTCGATTACGAGGGACGGCCAATCTACAAGCCTCGCCTCACTCAATCGGTCACTTTTACCCTTACGGACGAGGAGCGTGCCTTTTACAACGGTGCGACGGACTATCTGCGCTGGAGTTTCGAGAACAATCGCTCTCTGAACAAAAATGCGGCTGCCATGGTGGTCGCGGTGCTCCAGCGCCGGCTGGCCAGTTCGACGTTCGCACTTATGGAATCGCTCCGGCGAGTTCGCGACAAACGCGTCGAAGCTCTCGACTCCGCCGCCCCCTACCAACCGGACCCCGCCCTTTGGACTGCCCTTATCGAAGACCTCGATGCGGCCACTTCGGAGGACCATGATCCGATGGGTGATGGACCCGAAGGGGATGAAAAAGCCGAGCTTGCCTTGCTCCAGACCGTTCGGCCGGGCGATGCCAAGCGTCTGCGTGAGGAGATCGCCCAGATCGACTTTGTGCTCGGTCTTGGCGACAAGGTTCGCGAAGACGCAAAATTCACGAAGCTGCGCGAGTTGATCGAGTCGCCGGAGTATCACCGCGAAAAGCTCCTCATATTCACGGAGCACCGCGACACGCTCAGTTATCTCCAGCGCCAGTTCCAGCAATTGGGCTACACAAATATCGCCGTGATCCACGGCGGAGTGGATGCCGCCGAGCGGGAAGCCCAGAGGAACTACTTCATGACCCCCGAGGCCCGGCGGCGGATGGGGGTGCCCGATCCTGATGGTCCCAGCGCGAACCTCATGCTCGCCACCGACGCTGCCGGCGAGGGCATCAATCTCCAGTTTGCCTGGATCATGATCAATTACGACATTCCGTGGAACCCAGCCCGCCTCGAACAGCGGATGGGCCGCCTCCATCGGTTTGGCCAGCAGCACCCGGAAGTTCGCATCTTCAATTTTATCGCCGAGGGGACCCGGGAGGGAGATGTGCTGCTCACCCTTTTGCGGAAGCTCGACGAAGCCCGTAAAGACCTCTGCACCGACAAGGTTTTCGACGTTGTTGGTCAGCAGCTCGAGGGCATCAAAATCCGCGACCTTTTATTGGAATCGCTCACCGAGCCCAACTCCGACGGCTGGCGCAAAAAACTCGAAGCCCGGCTTGCAAACAAGGAACTCCGGACGGCCGTGGAGAAACTCCGTGAGCATGCCTCGAAATTCGGCGATGTCGGCAAGCGCATCGGCCAGTTGAAGTCGGAGATTGAAGCCGAAGATTTCACCCACCTTCTTCCCGCCTACGTGCAAAACTTCGTTGAGAAGGCTGCACCACATCTCGGCCTCAAGTTGGACGGGGATCTGATTACCGCTGCCAGAGTCACCTACGGGAGATCGTCAGCTTCCTGGCTAAAGAATGTTACTGACCGGCTCCCGAACGGCCTTCCAGACTACCTCTCAGTGCGGAGGGATTTTTCCCTTGGCGATATTCTTTCCTCCAAAGTGGCTTTTCTTCGGCCCGGCGATCCATTCTTTGAAGCGATCTGCGATGAGGTGTGTAGGCTGTTCGGTCGCGATGTGGCAAGGGGCGGCTTGTTGTGTGACCCCACCAGCGAGAAACCCTATGGCGTCGCCGTTTACGTCTGCCAAGTTGGAGAGTTGGAAGGGCCTGCTTCACGCGGGTCTCTCACCAAACTGGACCGCCGCATGATTGCCATAAAATGGGACGAAGAAGGCCGGTTCGACGTTTGCGCCCCGAATCATCTGCTGGCCCTGCATTCCCTCGGCCTTGCCGGGCTCCACAAAGCCGGACGTCTCCTCTACCGACCCGATGAACAACTCACCAAGGCAGACCAATATGGCAAATCGGTCGCCGAGGCCACCGTCCTCAACCAAGTTCGCCTGCTCACCCGCACCGAAACCGATTCCCGTTTGGGAGATATTTCCCGTGGGTTTGATTTTCGCTCCGCCGAACTCGCCGAACGCCGGTCGGAACTTTCCCGCAAACTCCGAGATGCTCCCGACAATCCGAAGCTCCGGATCGAATTGGACCTGATCAAAGGCGACCAGAGCCGTTTGTCCGAGGAGCGAGCCACAGCCCTTCTCCGGGAACAGCGCCGCGCCGACCTTCTCGACATTCTGCAGTTCGACCGGATCGCCACCGCGCTTGTGGTCCCAGATCCCAGCCCGGAAGCCCGCGAGGCTTACGACAAAAACATTGAGGCCATTGCCGTTCGGGTCGCCCGGAATTTTGAAGTGGACCGCTATCGGGCCCGCGTGCTCGACGTTTCCTCACCTTCGCTCGCTCGAGGCTACGACCTCGAAAGCTATCGTCCTGACCAGCCCCCGATCTGTATCGAAGTAAAGGGCCGCGCCGGGAGGGGCTCCGTCCATCTGACGGAAAACGAATGGCCCACTGCCGCAAACGTCCGCGAGCGCTACTGGCTTTACGTCGTCGTCGATTGCGCCACGAACCCTGTGCTTTTCCGTGTGCAGGATCCTGCCTTTAAACTTGCCGTGAAATCCCGGCAAAGTTTCACCGTCAATTTCAGTGACATTGTCCGGGAGGCCGAAAATGACTGAGCGTGCAAAGAGGAAGGGGGACTTGATTGCTGGGGAAAGCAAAACCGTGGCGCAAGCGGCGAAGTTGATTCTCCCGGAAATCCGTAGCCTCCGGCAGGCACTGTCTGTCGAATCATCGCCCCCCGCAATTTGCCAGACGCTGTCTGGCGAATTGGAGGTTGGTGAGCGGCTTGTTATCGACTTCGCCCGGCATTTTCATCTCCCATGGTCGCATTTCCCAATTCTCCTGACACCGTCTAGAGAATGCGTGGCAGAATCTCGAATCTTGCTGAATTTGTTCGAGTTCCAACATCACAAAATGTATATCGATCACAGTTTAGGCTGGCCTATTACCAAAGTTTAACATGTATTTTTTCTATATCGACGAAAGCGGATCTCGCGACCCGCAGATCGCCGGCACAAGGCAGGACGGATCGACGTTTGCCAAAGATCATCTCTACGTGCTCACAGCCGTTGGGTTGTATGAGTGGCGCTGGCGCCGGTTTGAGCGTGCCATTGCCAACCTGAAACTTGAGTTACTGCACGATCTTCGCCGCGTCCACCATGTCGCGATGGATCTTTCCAACTGCGAGGTAAAATCCACTTGGTTGCGAGTGCCCAAGGAGAGAGAGGCGCATAGCCAATTTCTGCACCTTCTCGACGACGCGCAGCGCCTGCGTATCACGCAGACTTACTACCAGCAGATTCGGGAGCATAAGATGATTCTTTTCTCGGCCGTTATCGACAAGCGCAAGCTTCACGATCACATGACACCCGAGCTGCTGCACAAAAAGGCCTACGAGCTTCTCCTCGAACGCATGGAAAACTATTTGGCTGAGTTTCACCCGAACCACCAGGGGCTTGTTGTTATCGATGACACACAGCGCCAACTCAACCGCGCTATTGCGCTGAAGCACGCGTTTTTCCAGCGCCAGGGCAACACCAACGTGCGCTTCAATCACATCGTGGAGTATCCCTTTTTCACCGAGAGCACACTCTCCAACGGCATTCAGCTTGCTGATCTTTGTGCTTACAATGTTTACCGCGCGTTCCGGAATCTTGACTTCCGTTACCAGTTTTTCGAATCAATCATCCCCTCGATCTACAGCTCGAAGCAAACACACTCCGCAAAACTCGACGGCCTCAAGGTTTTCCCGGAAGACTCGGATCTGGTTGCGTTCGCCAGGGATGGGTTCCTCGATTTTCAAAACAGAAGGTCCGCCGTATGAGGCGGACCTTCAAAAATAAGATGGTGTCGGGCTGGGCTTTCCATATCGAGCCGACATGCGGCACCCGGCACTTAATAGAATACCAGAACTCAGCCATTACGCAAGCCCCGGGCTTCAATGTTTTTCGGGTGAAAAAGCAAAGGCCCACCGTTTCGGGTTGGCCCTGCGTCCTGCTTGAAGGAAAAAATTGGTGTCGGGCTGGGTTATCCATATCGAGCCGACATGCGGCACCCGACGGGCGCATACAACTCAGGTCACGCCCCCAAAGCAAGCCCTCATTTGGATTTTTTTTCCGCCACCCTCTTATCCGCGTATGACCGACAAACCCCGTCTAATCGAAGTTGCTTTTCCCCTCCGCCAGGCGTCGGTCGCGAGCGTGCATGAGAAGAATGTCCGGCATGGGCATATTTCGACGCTCCATATCTGGCCGGCGAGGCGTCCGCTGGCGGCTTGCCGTGCGGCATTGCTGGCGACCCTGCTGCCTGACCCGGGCGATCCCGAGAAGCGCCAAGCGCTCCTCGATGCGATTGGCGGACGGGTGGTGACGGAGTATAAAGAATCTCTCGACGAGGACGGGCAGCGCGTGGTCGAGGAAAAAGACGTCGTAAAGGATGGCGTCCTTGCTTGGGGGCAGGAGAACACGGAGATGATGGAAACGTTCCGGAGGCAGATCCGAGAGTTCTACGGAGGAAAGGCTCCGCGAGTGCTGGATCCCTTCGCTGGGGGCGGGGCGATTCCGTTGGAAGCGATGCGGTTGGGCTGCGAGGTCACAGCGTCCGACCTCAACCCGGTGGCATGGTTCATTCTAAAATGCACTCTCGACTATCCGCAGCGGTTTGCCGGAAAGACGTGGCCGCTGCCTGATTTCGTCCGGGAGTGGCCAGATTTGATAGAGGATTTTCAGGCCGGAAAAGTCAAAACGCGCAAAGGAGGTAAGAAAGCGCATTTTACCGACACTAAACAATTAGAGCTGCTCGAGTTACCCCCCGCAAATCTTGCTTGGCACATCAGGGCCTGGGGCCGTTGGGTCTTCGAGCGAGCAAGGCAGGATTTGGCCTCGCGATACCCTGTGATTAATGGAGAGCCCACAGTTGCCTATCTCTGGGCACGCACGGCTCGGGACAAGTCCGAACCCTTTGCACGGATTCCATTGCTAAAGACCTTCTGGCTCTGCAAAAAGCGGGGACGACGATGCGCCCTCGTTCCGGTTCCCGCAGAAGACAATAAGAGCGTCGAATTCCGACTCCTCGAAGAGGCATTCTTCCAACAGGACAAAAATGAGTGGGGCCGCCTTCTCCGTGAGTCCTTTCCACATCTGAGGATCTGGGGAATAGACGGGGAGACCCTCATCGGGTTTCTCGACCGGGGAACGATGAACCGTGCTGGGGTTTGGAGTCCATGCAGCGGGCGTCCTACTACAATAGCACTTACGATGGAGGATCTCAGATTTCAGGGAAAGAATCGTTTATTGGAGACTCAAATGACAGCGGTAGTCGTGGAGAAGACTGAAGTTCTCGTCACGACGGACAGGAAAGGCCGGACAAAAACAACCTACAAAACTAAGAAGCTTTACAGACTCCCGGACCCCAGTGAAATAAATGCTGCACAGATAGAGGTTGAAGACATCGAGCGAGTCTTTGAAAATATTCCTTTCGGCATCCCGAATGAGCCCACTCCCGCCGGTGGTGGAAGCGGTGCCGCGAGAGCCTTTTCGCTTCATAGCTATGGGATGAAAAAATGGCGTGATGTGTTTGGCGCACGTCAACTTTTCACTCTTGGCGTATTTGTCACACAAACTCGAAATGCTATTTCACGAATCGCCGAATCCGATCCTGAGCAAGCTGAGGGTATTGCGGCAATGCTAACGATTCTCTTCGGCCGTTTTGTAGATTATATGAGCCTAGAGTGCAGGTGGGAGGGGAAGAATGGCGAGATCAAGAACACATTTAGTCGTTTTGCAATGCCAATGATTTGGGATGTTGCTGAAGCCAATCCATTTACCGAATCCGCAAGATTCTATATCGGTGGTGCTAATGTAGCAACTAAGGTGGTTGAGCATCTCCTTTTCTCGTCATCTCAATCGAAAAGTCCAAAGCCTGCCGTTAAATGTGAAAGCGCAATAAAAATTGATGGCGGATCATACGCCGTCGTCATGACCGACCCCCCTTATTATGATGCTATCCCATACTCTGACTTGATGGACTTTTTCTTCGTTTGGCAGAGGAGAATTCTTGCTGGATTTAACTTTCGTATTGGCCAAACGTTCGGCTCGCTTAAAACGCCTAAATGGGATGCGGATGCCTCCGACGGGGAGTTGATCGACGATGAAACAAGATTTGGCGGCGATAGAGACAAATCAAAGCGAAGCTACGAAGATGGAATGGGTAGCGCTTTCCGAGCCACGCTTAATTCTTTACAACCAGATGGGCGGCTGGTCGTCGTATTTGCCAACAAGCAAGTCGATGCTTGGGAGACGCTGATAGGGGCTCTAGTTAAAGGCGGCGCTGTTGTGACCGCTAGTTGGCCGATTCAAACTGAGATGCCGAACAAGGTCACCCAACAAAGAGCAAATCTTTCATCATCTGTTTGGATAGTCTGCCGTAAGCGTTTGGCTGATGCTCCGCCAGGCTGGGACGAGCAGGTTCTCGAAGCGATGGAGTCGAAGCTGTTCGCAGAGCGCCCCGAACTTGGCGACAAGAACATCCTTCAATACTACTTCGACCAGGGAATCATTGGGCCAGACTTCCTCTGGGCAGCGCTAGGGCCAGCCTTGGAAGCCTACAGCGCCCATCCTTTCGTCCGCAAAGCGGATGGAAGTGGAGCGATGTCCGTCGCGGATTTTCTTGGGGAGGTGCGCAAGCTCGTTTTGCAGTTTGCTATGGGCCGGCTGCTCCATGCCGAGGGACTAGATCTTGATGCGGTTACGCAGTTTTACCTCCTCCATCGTTCCACCTTTGGAATCGATCCAGCGTCTGCCGGAGCCTGCATTCTCTACGCGATGAGCTGCGGTAAAAACTTGGGCGAACTCCAGATAGTCTGGCGTGTCCTTGCCCAGGGTGGGAAAAAGAAAAAGCAACAGAAACATTCCGAAGCCGACGATGCTGATGATGATGCCGGAGTTGCCGAAACCAAGGGCAATGAATTGATCTTGGTGGATTGGCAGGAGCGAGGAAGCAACGATGACATCGGGGAACCGAAGGGTGGGCAGCCGTCCCCTCTCATTGACCGCGTTCAGCGCTTGATGGTGCTGCTGCATCAGGGGCAATCCGGTGAAGTTCAGCAGCTTTTCAATCAATGGGCGCTGGCCAGCGAGCCAGCCTTCAAGCCCCTGCTTCAGGCTCTGCGCGAGCTGGCTCTCCGCGACAAACAAGATCTTGAATGCCGGATGGTGGAGGCATTGGCCACGACCCTCAACATGAACACCCGCCGGATCGTGACTCCCGAGGGCGTCGTGCAGGAAACGCCGCTCTTTGAGTCCGTCGAGATTGAAACCCGGTCACCCGGTTCCGTAAAGTATCCTGCCAAACAACGTAAAAAACTATGAAACCTTGGAAATCCACATGCAAACTGCGCCCAGAAATCCGGGCGCAAGAACTCACTCCGCAGGATTTTGCCGTGGATCTTTTCCGCGTCATGCACCGCGAGCCGGGAGAAAAGGCATTTTACTGTGATCCCAAGAACTTTTTCTCCTCAACCTACGCCACACCAAACCTGCGGCAGTTTTGCCGCGTCGTGCTCCGTCAGGTCGCTGGAGAATCTGGTGGTGAACCGATCCTTAATGTCGCCCAGACATTCGGCGGCGGGAAATCCCATACGCTTGCAGCACTTTACTACCTGGTGACCTTGGGCAAGAAGTTGCCAGGGGAGGAAGCGGCCGTGCAGGCAATCCTCGGTGCCGCGAAGCTCGACCAACCTCCGACCGCAGTGGTGGCCGGTCTGTCACTCGACAAGTGGAGTTGGGTCAACGGTGGCAGTGCCAAATCGCCGACAGGAGAAGTCCGGAAATTTCGGATGCCGTGGAATTCCATCGCGTGGCAACTCCTCGGCGAGAAAGGGCTTAAAATCCTGAACCTTGACGAATCCAAGGCCGGCTACGACACCCCGCCGGGGGAGGAGGATTGGTCGGAAGTCCTCACTGCGGCCGTCAAAGCCAACAAAGGCGTTCTCATCCTCATCGACGAATTCCTCATGTGGGCGCACGACGCAGCCTCGCCAGATCCTACGGGCGAGGATTCCGGACGCGGGCTCTTTTGGGCCGAAAGACTGAAAAACTTCTTCCAAAAGCTGGGGCAGGCAGTGGTCAATACCCCGCATTGCTCACTCGTCGTTTCCCTTCTTGCCACCGATGTCAGCAAAACAGATGAGGTCGGAGAAGCGATCATTAGCGCATGCTCT
>CAZSPO010000084.1:0-11223 GCA_964608775.1 uncultured Chthoniobacterales bacterium
GGGCTCCGGCGGCGGCGAGCACTTC
Source organism: uncultured Chthoniobacterales bacterium (assembly GCA_964608775.1). GTDB lineage: Bacteria > Verrucomicrobiota > Verrucomicrobiia > Chthoniobacterales > CAZSPO01 > CAZSPO01. The sequence goes on from CAZSPO010000084.1 coordinate 26, forward strand.
GGCCATCGCACCGCCCAGCACCCCGGTGGCTCCAATTACCACCGCCGTGTCTTGAGAGAGATCAAATAGAGACATGGCCGACATCCCACCATAACCGGGCCCATTTGTCCTCCGCTTTTTCCTGGCCATTGACCGAAGCCGGACCCTCTCCCATAGTGCGGCCTTTCTTCTCCATGCAATACACGCGGAATTTTTGCATCATCGCCCACATCGACCACGGAAAAACCACCCTTTCCGACCGGTTAATGGAACGCACCGGCACCATCGAAGACCGCGACAAGCAGGACCAGCTCTTGGATTCGATGGATCTCGAGCGGGAGCGCGGCATCACGATCAAAGCCCATCCGGTCTCGATGAAATATCGGGCGCGCTCGGGTCAGGAATACATTCTCAACTTGTCCGACACCCCGGGCCACGTCGATTTTGCTTATGAAGTTTCGCGCAGCCTCGCGGCCTGCGAAGGAGCCTTGGTCCTGGTCGATGCCGCACAGGGGGTCGAAGCGCAGACCGTCGCCAATGTCCATCTCGCGGCTCAGCAGGGCCTGACGATTATTCCGGTGATCAACAAGATTGACCTCCCAAATGCCGACGTAGAGAGCGTGCGTCAGCAGCTCGAAGACATCCTGGCCATCCCGGCTGAGGAGGCGATCCCGGCCAGTGCCAAAGCCGGTTTGGGCATCGAAGAAATCCTGGAAGCCATCGTCGAACGCATCCCGCCCCCGAAAGATTTTGGGGACGACAAGGTGCGGGCGCTCGTTTTCGATTCTGTCTTCGACATTTACCGGGGAGTCATCATTTACGTCCGAGTCTTTTCCGGCACCCTCTCCAAAGGCCAGTCCGTGAAACTCTTCAACACGACCAAAGGGTATGAAATCAAAGAGGTCGGCTTGTTCACTCCGAAAATGCTGGCCGTGCCCACGTTAGGCCCCGGCTCCGTTGGTTATGTGATCGCGAACATCAAGACGACCTCCGAAGTCCAAATCGGAGATACCCTTACCGATTCCGGGCCGAAAGCCGCCTTGGAAGCGCTCCCGGGCTTTCAGGAAATTCATCCGATGGTGTTCTGCGGGGTTTATCCGATTAACACCGCCGATTTCGAACATCTCAAAACCGCCCTGGGCAAACTCCAGCTCAACGACGCCGCCTTCGTCTATTCGCCTGAAAGCTCGGTCGCCCTGGGGTTTGGCTTCCGCTGTGGGTTCCTCGGCCTGCTTCACATGGAAATCATTATTGAACGGCTCCGGCGCGAATACGACATGGACATTATCTCCACGTATCCCAGCGTGATTTACGAGGTGGAATTAACCAATGGCCAGGTCTTCCAAGTCGACAACCCAACCCATCTCCCCGATCCCAGCACCATCGCCGAAATCCGGGAACCGGTCGTGAAAGCCTTCATTATGATTCCCAACGACAACATCGGGGATCTCATGCAGCTGATCATGGAAAAGCGAGGGGAAGTCGAACATACCGAGACCATTGACAACCGGCGCGTGATGCTCACCTGCATCCTCCCGCTCAATGAAATCCTAGTCGATTTTAATGATAAAATCAAAACGCTCACCCGCGGCTACGGTTCGATGGATTACGAGCACGCCGGCAGTCGAGCTGACAAACTCGTCAAACTCGACATGCTGGTGAATGGCGAACCGGTCGACGCCTTCAGCAGCATCGTCCACCGCGACAAAGCCGACGCGCGCGGACGCCAGCTCGCCGCTAAACTCAAGGAAGTCATCCCCACCCAACTCTATCAAGTCGCCATCCAGGCGACGATTGGCGGGAAAATCGTCGCGCGCGAGACGGTCTCGGCCATGCGTAAAAACGTCACCGCCAAATGTTACGGCGGCGATATCACCCGTAAACGCAAGCTCCTCGAAAAGCAGAAGGAGGGTAAGAAGCGGATGAAAGCCATCGGTCGCGTCAATATCCCCCAGGAAGCCTTTATTCAGGTGCTCAAATCCAACTAACATGTTTTTCGGCAATCGCTCCGTCAAAGAAGCCAAGCTCCTCCTCAAAGGGGCGGCCAAAGTGCTCGCCTCCCGGCGGGACCTCCTCTCCCCCGACCAAATCACCGGCATCGAATCGGCCATGGACTCCCTCCGGACCGCCCTGCCCTCCGGGGCCTCGGCCTCCATTGACCCCGCTCGCCAAGCCCTCGAAGAACGTTGCCACGCCATCCTCCCGAAATACCGGCACCCCGTTATTCGCGAATATTGCGAGGTCCTCCTCGTCGCCTTCATTCTGGCAGCCGGGATTCGCGCTTACATCCTTCAACCCTTTAAAATCCCCACCGGCTCCATGCAGCCGACGCTCAATGGCATCATCGGTTATCCCACAACCGATACCGGCCCGGCTCTGCCGATCAAGCTCGTGGAAAAAGTCATCCTCGGACGGAGCTATCTCGACATCGTCGCCCCCCAAAATCTGGTCGTGGAAGATGTGCGGTTGCTCGCTCAGAATTTTTTCATGACCCGCTCAGTCATTCAAACCAGCGCCGGCAATTTCACCGCCCCCGTGCCGCCTGAGACCTTGATCAATTACTTCAAAGTCAGCCGCCGCTCCTACCAAGCCGGAGAACCGATCGCCCGTGGTTATGTCGATACCGGCGACCAAGTTTTTGTTGATAAATTTAGCTATCATTTTGTCCAACCCCGCCTAGGAGATGTCTTTGTCTTCCGCACCAATGGCATTCGGGGCATCGAAGATCGCTACGGCCCCTCACAATTTTACATCAAACGCATCGGCGCCCTCGGCGGACAGACCCTTCGGATTGATCCGCCCAATCTTTATATTAACGGGGCATTGCCCGATGTCCCCGGCCTGCGCCGGGTCATGAGCTTGGAAGATGGTTATCGCGGATACTCCAACCGCCCGGCCAGCGGCGGTCGGTTTCTCTATCTCGGCACGCCGGATGCCACCTTCACCCTGCCACCCCGCTCTTACTTCGCCCTGGGCGACAACAGCTACAACAGCGCGGATAGCCGCGAATGGGGCGTCGTGCCGGAAGCTAATCTTGTCGGACGCGGTTTCGTCGTTTATTGGCCATTTACCCGGCATTGGGGGCCGATCCACTAAGGCAGGGCTCCCCAACGTTTCGCTATTTGCTCAACCCCATGGCTATTCTCGAACCGTTCTCCCAACTCCTGGCGACCGCCACCCATTGCACGGCGCATCACTCTGTTCCACTCACCGCCCGGGAAGGGGATGGAGCCGCGCTCGATTCCGATGGGACGCTTCACCTGCTGCGAGATGCCCCCCCTGGGCTGCCCTGGGCGGAGGCCGCTTTCGTCAAAATCGATCCCGCTCCCTTTCAGGACCTGATGGAGAATGCGAAAGCAAATGAGCGCGATTACCAACGGGCTTTGGCCGAATTCAAAGAAGCCGGTGCCCCGCTGCGGGCTTCCGCTGCCATGTGGGCTTACCTGCTCTCCCTTGAGGAGGTGACCTTTGGCATTCATTTGCATCCCTTAGAGGTTTGCCAAATTCTTTGTTCACCCCGCGCCCGCCAGTTTGCCGACCGGCGGACCTCCCCGGGAGAAGTGCTGGGGGCGGGCGGCTCCGCCGTGCTCGTCCCTTATGGCGATCCTGGGCTCGAATTTGCCCGTGATGTGAAACGCAGAATCACGCTCTGGCGCGGTCGATTCAAGGATGTGCAGCCGATTTTATACATTCAAAACCACGGAGTTGTGCTGCTTGGCAACGAGGTCGGGCCGGTGGTAAACCGGTTCGAAGATATCGCCCGCCACGCCCGGGTTTTCGCAGGAGCCGCCGCCCTGGGTGGCCCGGTTTACCTGACTCCGACGAATATCGAGAAATTGCAGCGCGCTTACGGCCTGCCGGTTTACGGAGCCATCGCGGCGGAGAATAGTCACTGACCGGTCGGCGGTGCCTCGGGTTTTTCAATCCAACCGACTTCGAAGAAGGAATCTGCGTAGAGCCGGTTGAGTTGCGGACGATAGATCCGGTCGGCGGAGGAGAGCCAGGTTTGCGCTTCCTGCCGGTCGCCTTTCTGGAAAGCGAGGGCGGCTTGGGCGAAATAATAGTTGGGGGTGGGATCGGTAAAGGAGAACTGGGATTGAATCCCCTTGGCTGCTTCCAGGTTATCCTCCAAGACATAGGTGAGAAAGACCTTGTAACGGATCAAGGCGAGGAGATTCGACACGGCGGCGGGGTCCACTTCCTTATCGGCTTTGATTTGGTTTTCTAGCTGTTCGAAAGCCTGTCTGGCCGGGCCGTATTGTTTTTCCAAGAAGGCGATTTCGGCGAGGTTAAATCGGACGGGATAAGATTTTTCGTTGAGCGCGAGGGCTTCGGTGAACAAGGCGCGAGCCTTTTCATAGTCGCGTTGCTGGGTGTAAATGCCCCCTTTAAGATTGTAGGTTTCGGAATAGTTGGGATAAAGCTCATCAGCCTGTTCTAAAAAGCCGAGCGCTTTTTCGAAGTTCTGTTGCTCATAAGCCATCACCGCCTGCTGAAACAACTTGCGGTAACCCTCCGGAATCGGTCCGGCGGAGGGGGTCGGCTTTTGGGCAGAGACCAAGAGAGGGGTGGAGAGGAGGAGCAGGGCGACGCAAAGGAAACGCATGGCGGTCAAAATAGGGATTTCATGGAAAGGCTCAACCGGATTCTTCTCGCCCCGACAAATCATCGGGGGGCGGGAGAACGGTTGCGATTAGTTGATTAATTTCTCCAGAAGCGGATCGGGAGGGGAGCCGAGGGCGATGGCTTTTTCGTAATGACGCCGGGCCAATTCTTTCATCGGCGGATCTTGTTTGGCGTAAACCACGGCGAGGTTGAAATGGGCATCGGCATAGTCGGGGCTGAGGGCAATCGCCTTTTGAATCTCCTCCTCAGCCGCTTCCGGCCAGCCTTTCATATCGGCGGTGATCCCCAGGTAATTGTGAGCCTGGGCATTGCGCGGATCGATGGTGATGGATTTGGTTAACACCTCGATCGCCTCGTCATATTTCCCTAGCCGAAAATAGATAATCCCCAGGGTGGTATGGGCGAAGGCATCCTCTTCGGCATGTTTGACCGCCTTTTTCATGGTCAACTCGGCCTGGCGAATCCGCCCGTCCCGGAATTGGACGACGCCCAGATTCGAGAGTGCGTAAAGATTATCGGGAATCCGAGCCAAGATTTTCTCATACGCCTGCTCGGCTTGGCGGTATTGCCCGAGCTCAAAGTATTGTCGGGCTTCCTCGGCGAGCGGCAGCATTTCGGAAGGCACTTTCGGTTTGACCGCTGTCTGCACCAGAGGGCCCCCTTCCTCGGATGCCCCCCCCTCCCCTTCCGCCGGTGGGGCGTCAGTTGGTAACTCACCGGTCGCGTCCGCAACGGGCGCATCAGCCGGAGGCGCGTCAGGAGCGTCAGGAGCGTCAGGAGCGGCTTCAGGGGAATCAGACGGGGAAGCCGGGCTCCCCGGTTCTGGCGAGGGATTTTCGGTCGGATCGGCGGACTCGACGGTGGCTAACGGGTTTTCCACCGGCTTGTTCAAGGCAATTGAGACGGCCATCGTATCGAATTGCTGGTCGGAGATTGTTAGGACCGGTTCACGGAAGAGCTGCCGTTCTTCGTCGCTGAGCACGATGATCGGGCGAGTGACTTCATCCAATTTTTCCATCAGCAATTCGGACCGATTCTCCAGCTGCATCACCTCAGCCATCAAAATGCGGCTGGCCTCAGTGCGGCGGCGTTCTTCCCGGAGTTGGCGCAGGACGATTTCACGAAGGAGCTGGTTTTCCCCAACGATCCGACCGGCTTCCTCGGTGTCGCCCCCCGCGATTTGGGCGGTAGTCAACTCCGCATTCAGGGATTCCAGCTGGCCTTTGAGCGTTTCAATGGCCGCCTGCCCTTCGGCGTTGCGCGCCTTGGTTTCTTCCAGTTCTCCTTTGAGGGCGGCGAGCTCGGCCCGGGAGGCTTCCAGCTGCTGATGCACTTGGTCGGGGTCATTTTTCAAATCGGCAAACCGCTGCTCAAACTCCTCCAATTTCGCGAGCAACTTCTGGTTCTCTTCTTCCAACGCCGCCACCTGATCGGCTGATTGGCGCAGGTCGCTAATTTCCTTGCGGGCCGCATCCAGCTCGGTTTCCAACGTATCCCGCTCAACCGCCATCGAAGCGAGCTGAAGATTGATGGCCGCGAGCCGGGTCGCGAGTTCCTGTTTTTCCGTGATGATGGCTTCGTTGCCCAACGCCGATTGCTCCCGAAGTTCTTCCTCGGCGGCTCGGGAAATCTCGAGCGCCGCTTTTGCCTCTTCCAATTCACGAGTGATTGTAGCCAGCTTTTCCTCCTGGGCAGCGGCGGCTTCCTGGGCAGCCGCAATCGTGACGGCCTGTTCTTCCACGGCCTTCGCCTGTTCAGCGGCATTCTCGCGCTCGGTTTCCCGTTCTTTCTCGGCGGCTGCTTTGGCAGCTTCCAAGGCATCGAGCGCTTCCTTGGCGGCGGCAGCGGCGGCTTCTTGTTCGGCGAGCTTTTCTTCCAAAGCCACTTTTTGCTCGGCGAATGATTTTTCCAGTGCGGCTTTTTCCTCTGCCACCTGGGTTTCCAGTGCAGTCTTTTCCTCTGCCAACTTGCTTTCGAGTGCGGTCTTTTCTTCGAGCAATTTCGCCTCCAACTCCGCCTTCTCCTCGGTCAGTCGCGTTTCCAATTCGGCTTTCTCCGTGGAGAGCCGGGATTCAATTTCCTCTTTTTGCGTGGCTAATTCGGTTTCTAACGTCTTCTGCTGTTCGGCGAGTTGCTCAGCCAAGCGGGCTTTTTCCGCCTCCAATTCTTTCAACTTCTCAGTGTCTCCGGGGTTAGCGGTCTGATTCTGAAGGGCGAGCTGGGCTTGTTGAAGTTCGGTCACCAAATCTTCAATTTTGGCTTTGAGAGCGATCGTCTCCGAGTTATCCGCTCCGGCAGGTTGAAGTCCCACGGGGCCGGGCGGTGGGTCTTCACCGGGGAAAGCCTCCGGAGCCCCTGGCTGGATCGGCAAGGACTCGCCGGGATTCACAGGGAGGGCAGGTCGAATGGTCTCAGGCGTGATGACCTGGGCACCGGGCTGCCCGGCTGGAAGCTGGTAATCACTCTCAGCCAGCTCGTCGAGGCTCATCCGCTCCTCCACAGCCACCAGGCTCTCGGCCACTTTTTTCCCCCGATACTCCACAATCAATCCCTGCCAATCCGGGTAGTCGCGGGCAATCTGATCAAGCAGGCTCGCCGCAAAGCGCAGTCGTGAGCGCGCTTCTTTAAAACGGCCATTCTCGGCGAACTTATCGCCTTGCTGCGCTGCCATGTAAGCTTTGAGGAAGAGTTCCGAAGGATCTTCGCTCTGGGCGAAACTGGGAAGGGGAGCAAAAGACGATAGCGCCGTCGTCAGGCCAATGACCAACCAACACGCGATCCTCATAACTCGCGGAATTTAGCGGGAGTGCGGTCGCTTTGCAACGTCCCATCCAGGAATCGGCTCACCCTCTCGATCGCGCTCGCTATAAGAGGACGGAGTCAGGATTGACACCCCGCCGCCGGCATGGTCGCGTGATGCCATGAAATCAGACGCGCCCACTGACTGGGGGTTGCCCCATCGCTTCCCCTTTCTCCTGATCGACCGGGTGGTCTCGTGTGATCCAGGCCGGAACGCGGTGGGCGTCCGGCGGTTCGAGGCGAGTGAACCCTTTTTCACTGGCCACTTTCCCGGCGACCCGGTGGTGCCGGGTGTGTTGCTTTGCGAAGCCGTTGCCCAAATGGCGGGAATCGCGGCTGGCCCTCCTTCGGACGGCGGGGGGTGGCGGCTGAGTGCTATTCAACGGGCCAAATTTCTCTCCCCCGTCCCACCCGACTCGGAAATACGGGTAGAAGTCGAGGTGACCCGGGTCTGGGGGACGCTGGTGCAAGCGGCAGGCCGGGTTTGGCTCGGGGAGATTTTGGTCGCGGAATGCGGGGTGGTTTTGAATGCCCAACAAAAAAGCGCGGGACCATCGAGTGGTCCCGCGCAAGGTTAAATGGTGATAGTGCTTTCTTAGTATTTCGCGGGGGGCATAATCACAGTATCGATCACGTGAATCACTCCGTTCGAGGCCGGGATGTCAGTCTTAACCACGGAGGCGTTATTGACTTTCACCGTTTCACCATCGACAACGATTTTCACATCGCCACCTTGCACCGTTTTGGCTTTGTCAAGTTTCACAACATCGGCAGCCATGACTTCTCCTGGCACAACATGGTAGGTGAGGATGGCGACTAACTTCTCTTTGTTCTCTGGCTTCAAGAGATTGTCCACCGTGCCGGCAGGCAATTTTTCGAATGCGGCGTCAGTCGGTGCAAAGACGGTAAAGGGACCTGTACCCTGCAAGGTTTCAACCAATCCGGCAGCGGTCAGCGCCGCAGCCAAAGTCTTGAATTGTCCAGCTTCGACGGCTGTGGTGACGATGTCTTTGCCCTCTTCGGCCCGCGAGGAAGACGGGGAGACGGCGAGGAAGAAAACAGAGAGGAATGGTAGGAGGTAGCGTGCGATCATAGTTTTTAGGTATTTGGGTGTTTTTAATTGTGGATAACCAATACTGCTTGCATGAGAAGAAACGCGTGGGATTGAAGAAAGGATGCGTTCAACCCCATCTCTCTCTCCTTTTCCACTCGCGGAAGAGAAGGGGGAGTCTGTTTTGATTATGCCGGCCTACCATGAAGTGGAGGCGTTGCCAGGGGTGCTCGAAGAATTGAGACCAACGGCTGCCAGCGAGGGCTGCCAGGTGGTGGTGGGGGTGAATGGCGGGGATGAGGCCACGGCGGCTGTCGCCCGTTCCTGCGGGGTGTTGGCCGCTCTCACCGCACAGCGAGGATATGGGCATGGCTGCGAAGCGGCGATTGCGCTAGCCCGCGCCCATTTCACTAAAGTGCGCGCCTTTGTGTTCATGGCGGCCGACGGGGCGAATGACCCCGCCGATCTTGGCGCTTTGCTGGCCACCCACCGAGAACGGGGCGTTGAATTTGTGCTGGGTTCTCGCACCCGGCTGGCGGCAAACCGTCCGGTGATGGGACGCATGCATTGGTGGGTCAATCGCCTGCTCGGAGCTGGGTGCGGTTTGTTAGCCGGACGAACTTTCAGCGATCTGGGGCCTTTCAGATTGATCACCAACCAGCTGCACACCGCGATTGCGCCGCGAGAATTGACTTACGGATACACGGCTGAATCTCAAATTGTCGCGCCTCGGTTGGGAGCGGCTTGTGAAGAAATTGCCGTGCGGGAACGCCGGAGATCGGCGGGCAAGCAAAAAATATCGGGGGTCAATCCCGCCACCACGCTGAAGGTGGGCGGGGAAATCCTTCTGGCCGCCCTGCGAACCCGAGTTCGTCTGCTCAAACAGCAGGACCGACCGACCCCTCCGCCGACGCCATGACTCCATCGCCCTGTCTCATTCCTAAAGGGCCTTTCTCCCTGGCAGAGACCCTCGATTCCGGCCAAGTTTTTCATTTCACCGAGGGGCATGGCGAATGGGTCGGGGCGTGGGACCATCAACTGCTCGTGCTCCATCAATCGCTATCGGGCGTGGAGGTGCGGGTCGGCGACCCGGAAGCGGCCGCGCATTTTCTCGCGCTGGATCATGATCTGGACCGTCTCTACGCCACATGGCCCACCGATCCGCTCTCGGTCGGAGCACTGGCGCAATGCCGGGGGATCCGCATTCTACGGCAACCTCTCTGGGAATGCACCGCCACCTTTATCACCTCGGCACAAAAGCAAGTCGCCCACATTCGCGCCATCAGCCTCGCGCTTCGAACACGCCATGGCCGCATGGTCGGTCTCTGGGACGCTCAACCGATCCACGCCTATCCCAGCCCCGCCCTCCTCGCCACTCTCCCGGAGTCCGAACTCCGCGCCGTCGGCCTCGGTTATCGCGCCCCGCTGCTGCTCGCTGCAGCCCGCGCCTTTGCAGAGGATCAGATCGACACGCGAATCATCCTCAACGGCACGAAGGAGGAGGCTCTGGCGGAATGCCTGAAAATCCCAGGCGTCGGGGTCAAGGTCGCAAATTGCATTCTCCTCTTCGCCGTGGGGCGCATGGATGCCATTCCGATCGATGTCTGGATTCGGCGGGTGCTGGAGCAATACCGCCCCCAGGGCCGACAGCGCACCACCGGAGCGGAAGCCTTTCTTCGCGGAAAATTTGGGCCGCACGCCGGTTACGTGCAGCAATATCTCTATCATTATCTAAGAAAAACATTTGGCAGACGCGGGGCCTGGGAGGCATTCAAGCTGGGTCATGGAAATCCACGTCGTGCTCCATCCAGACGAAATCGCTCAATTACCGAACCGACTTGATTTGGGAGCCTGTTGCGTGGTGTTCGATATCTTGCGTGCGACGACCAGCATGGTGACCGCGTTCGAGCATGGAGCCCAGGCGATCCGTCCAGTCGACACGGTGGATGAAGCCCGCGCTTTAGCCGCAGACGACCCTGCCCTGCGTCTGGTGGGAGAACGCCACGGCTTTCCTCCCGAAGGCTTTGATTGGGGCAATTCCCCGGCTGACTTCCGCCAAGCCACCGGGCTAAAGCTGGTCATGACCACCACCAACGGCACCCGCGCCATTGTCCAATCTGCCCAGGCGGGGGCTGTGTGGATTGGCGCTTTCCGCAATCTGGAGGCGGTGGCCAAGCAAGTCGCTGCCTGGCGCGATGGCTCTGTCTATCTTATTGCGGCAGGCACCGGGCCGAATGTGGGTCTGGAGGATCTCTTTGCGGCCGGTGCCCTCTGTGAACGTCTCGGTGTCTCCGACCAAAATGATTCCACCCGATTGGCCACCGCTGCCTGGCAGACGACCGCCGACAATCTCTCGAACGCCCTCCGACAGACCGATAATGGCAGGACCCTCATCCGCAACCGACTGGCGGCTGACATTGATTGGGCGGCACAACGCGATACCACCCGCGTTGTCCCACGCTGCCAAGCGGGGTGGATCTCCCTTTGCGCCGCAGAAACCCCGTCCCTATAGTAACGGGCATGTCTGCTGGTCCAGGGGATCTTTTGGAGCGTCGCCGCCGAAATCGGCGTGCGGCCCTCATTGCCTTCCTCCTGGCCTGCCTGATCCATCTCTCGCTTTGCGGAATCGCGATTCTCATTTTCCTGCTCAGTCCAGATAAGCCGAAACCTCCCCCGAAAAAGCCACCGGTCACCTTGACCCTCCTCAAGCCGACTCCGACCCCCACCCCCACGCCTTCCCCGC
>CAZSPO010000085.1:0-11090 GCA_964608775.1 uncultured Chthoniobacterales bacterium
GGGCGAACCAACCGAGTCCTCCCAGGAAGAGGACCTCCACCGCGACCATCCCCAAGGCGATCAGCAAGCCCACCCCCAAGCGTGACCATGGCCGGTCCCCGGTCACCAAACCCAGCCGCTGCCGATTCCCGACGGGGATCACTCGCAACAGGGGAATGAGCCCCAGCACGGCGGTCACCAGGATGGCCCGGTTAAAATAGCGCTCAAATCCGCTGGAGGTCAGAACCCGGATCTCCCCGTGCGCCCCAATCGCCTGTCCCACCCAATAAAGCGGGGGAGCCAACAACATCGCACCCAGCACGACGGAGACAAAATAGATGACGATCGATCGGAGCTCTCTCAAAGTGAAATAATCATGCGCAACCAACACCACTGGACTGAGACCGCCGAAGATGGCGCAGAGATCGAATGGCGGGCAACGAAATTTGGCGGACGCTGGGAATTCAAACGCCGCTGCCCGGAGGAAGCGAGCTGGCAAACCGTGAAAAAGCCGACGTCCCCCCTACTCACACAATTCCGCGAGCTGCTGTGGCGCAAGTATCAGCGCAAACGTCTGCCTTACGAGGATGTCACGGCCATTGAACGCCTCCGCGATGACGCAATCCGGGAGGAGGGCAGTCGATGAGAAGCACGGAAAGCTTGGTGGAAGCTGACAAACGGTATCTTTGGCACCCCTTTACCCCGATGCGGCAATGGTGCGAGCCCTCCCACGAACCGGTCGTCCTCTGCCGTGGCGAAGGAGCCTGGCTCTGGGACACCCGAGGGCGTCGATACTTGGACGGGAATAGTTCGATCTGGACCAACATCCACGGCCACAGTCATCCCCGTCTTTTGGCTGCTTTGCGCCGACAAAGCGAGGTCTTGTGTCACAGCTCTTTTCTAGGGGCCACCAACCCCCCGGCGATTGAGCTGGCGGAAGCGCTGATTGATCGGGTGCAACCAGGGCCTTTGAAGCGCGTTTTTTATTCGGACAACGGTTCCACGGCGATTGAAGTAGCAATTAAAATGACCTGCCAATACTTTCAGATGACAGGTCATCCTGAAAGGCGCTTGTTTATCTCTTTTAATCAGGCTTATCACGGCGATACAATGGGAGCGAGCAGCGTGGGGGGAGTGCCGCTCTTCTTTTCCCGTTATGCCGACTACCAGTTTCCCAGCCGCCAAGTAAAAAACTGGGAGGAACTAAGGGACATGTCATCCGACCAGGCGGCTGGGGTTGCGGCGGTGGTGATTGAGCCCATCCTGCAAGGCGTCGCCGGCATGCGCCCCTGGCCACCCGGCATGTTGCGGGAGTTGCGGGCTTGGTGCGATCGACACGGAGCGTTGCTGATCTTTGATGAGGTGCTGACCGGCTTCGGTCGAACGGGAACCTTGTTTGCCTGTCAAAGGGAGGGAGTTTGGCCTGATTTTTTAGCGTTGGCGAAAGGGTTGACGGGAGGCCTCATGCCTTTGGCGGCGACCCTGGTCACAGACCGCCTCTACGAGGCATTTTTGGGCGAACTCGAGGAGCGCAAGACGTTTTATTACGGCCACAGTTATACCGGTAACCCGCTGGCCTGCACTGTGGCCCTTGAAAGCCTGCGCATTATGGATGACGAGTCAACATTGACTCGGGTTAATAAACGGGCTGAAACTCTCCAAATTTTATTGAAGAATAACCTGTTTCATAATCCGTATGTCATTGAAATTAGGCAAGTTGGACTGATATGCGGCATAGAAATAGGCCCGCCCGAACGGCATACCCTTGGTCCCGAAAATGCCCAACGGCTTGGGGCGCGAATCACCGCATTGACACGCGAGGCCGGAGTGATGACTCGTAATATCTTAAACGTGCTGACATTTCTCCCGCCACTCTGCATCACAGAAGATGACTTGTCATTCGCCATTCCTCGTTTTTCCCAAGCAATCAATCAGGGAGCTCAAGAAATTTTTGGATGACTTGTCAGCACTTCTCAAAGCCGTTATCTTCTCCTCAGGAGGGAGCTCAAACCGTTTTAAGGAAAGGGCCTCTCTCCCGGTGCCGAACATCAGAAAAAACCGTTCACAGCGCGCAATCAACCGAATCGGACTAACCACTTGTCCGACTTCGAGGTTACGAACGAGGGAATGACAGTTTGATCTTCTTACTGTCGATCCCTATGGATACCGATGGACTATTGGCAATGAAACCAGCGAGTTGCCCCCACCCGAAAAGATCGGTGAGTTGATGGCTTCGTGGAAGCCGATTTTGCCAGACAAATAAACCTTTCAACAGGGGGGTAAAGCGAACCTGACCCGATAGGCTGATTAACGAAATGCAGAAGCCGAACAAGGCATCGCTCCCAATTTTTCTTGCGCTTTCAATTCACAAGGCTTCTTTCCCTCAATGATTTTTGATTGCGTGATTCTTCGACCATTTCTCCGTTTTCTCTTTTGTCTTGCCCTCATGTCCACGATCACGCCCTGCCTGGCCAACGAACCCGCGCTCATCACGGATGATTGGATCTACGTTGCCGAGCCAAAAGAAAGCACCCTGGCCCAATTCCGCTTCACCCACGACGCCACATCTCCCCGCTTAGAGCATGTGGCCTCCCATGAGCAGGCCAAGCCCCCCATTGTCGTAGCATTCTCGGATAAGACCGGCAAACTCTACGTCATCCGCGGATTCGGTCCCCATGCGGAACTAGCCTCAATCTCAGTAGACGGTGCCACGGGTGCACTCGGTGAAGAACGCAGCGTGCCGATTGCGGCGGGAGGTTGCCACATCGCGGTCTGTGATCAGGGGGCGTTCGCCTTAGTGGCAAGTTACAACCTCGGCGGCGTCGACTTGATTGGCTTGGACGAATCGGGGCATGTGGAACGGCTCTCTGATCGCCAGAAGGTGGAGGGAGTCACCCATGCACACGGCTTCGCCTTCGATGACAGCGGTGAGTTTGTCTATGTGCCGCATGTGAAGGAACACAACGCGGTCTTCCAATACCGCCTCGACCGGGAACAAGGCCTCCTTCATCCGCTCGCCCCCCTTTCGCCCCCTTCCTTGCCGTCGGGATTGGGGCCGCGTCATGCGGCGCGTCACCCCACCCAACCGTGGGTTTATTTCTCGAATGAGCAACAATTGGGCGTCACATGGATGGCATGGGCCGACGCATCACGGCAGCTGCATTTCAAAGAAGCCTTCCCGGTCGACCTCAGCTCCATCGAATCCTTTGATGGCACAGGCGGATCGGCCTCCACCATCCTGATGGCACCGGATGGTCAATACCTCTATAGCTTCGTCCGCCTCCCGCCGCGCGACGCAAGTGCTCTGGTTGTCTGGAAAATTGGTGAGGATGGGGCGTTGGCCCAGCACGCCGTGGTCGAAACGCCCCCTTTTCCATGGATGGCCGATCTCAGCACGGACGGCAGGTTTCTTTATGTCGTCAGCTTTTTTGGAGCGCGGCTGGGAGTCTATGCACGAGAGAAGCAAGGGGCCTCTCCGGTCCTGATTATTGACCGACCCATTGCCGAGCGAGTGATGTCTCTCGCGTCAATGCCGGTCGCGCGGTAGCCATTTTACGGTCGGCTTACTGTTTTAGGTGTGACCGAGGTCTTCGCGGAGCACGCCCGCGTCCATCATGCCCGTAGCCTGCACACTTTCGATGTCATTGCACTTTTGAACATCTAAGCCGCTTTCTTCACAAGATTTTACGAATAGCCCAAAATGCTTGCCCCGAACTGCATTTCCTGCCACCGATACCTATGACCTCCGCATAGACTGCAATAACCAAATAAATGGAGACTGGTGGGTAGGCTGGATCGAAGAAATCCCCGGTGTAAACGCCCAAGAAAAATCGAAGAAAGAATTGCTTTTCTCATTGCGAGATATCTTAGCTGAAGCGCTTGAATTTAATCGAACTGACGCTCGTCTGTTAGCCGAAGATAACGATACAGAGGAACTTGTGACTTTGTGAAGCCGTAGAGCATTTCTCCAGCATCTACAGCAAAACGGCTGCCATCATCCTGCTCCTAATCCCAATCGCGCTCCTAATTCTAATCGCACCCTGCCTTGACGCCTCTCCTGTTCTTGTTGCATGAAGGGATGGTGCATGTTTCTCAGAAACCGTTGGTGGGGATCATCATGGGCAGCAAGTCCGATTGGACTGCGATGAAGGGCGCCTTGACTCCTTTGGAAACCGCCGGGATTCCGGTTGAGGCGCGGGTGGTCAGTGCGCATCGGACCCCGAAATGGCTGTATGAATACGCCTCATCCGCTTCAGGGCGGGGGCTGAAATGCCTCATCGCGGGAGCGGGTGGAGCCGCGCATTTGCCGGGCATGGCCGCAGCGATCACCACCCTGCCGGTGCTCGGCGTGCCAATCCGGTCTCATGATTTAGAGGGGCTCGACTCGTTGCTATCAATCTTGCAAATGCCTGGTGGCGTGCCGGTCGCCACGTTCCCCATTGGAGAAAGCGGGGCGCGGCAAGCGGGAGAATACGCCGTCCGCATGATTCGGGCGGCTGGACTATGAAACCGCTCGGACCCGGGGCCCGGCTGGGGATCATTGGCGGTGGCCAACTTGGTCGGATGCTGGCGATGGAAGCGCAGACCTTCGGCTGTCGCGTGGCGGTCTATGAGCCGGGGGAAACCCCTCCGGCGGCAGCGGTGGCGCATGAATGGGTGCAGGCTCCCTTTGACGACCCCGATCGGCTGGCCGCTTTCACTTCCGCGCAGGAGGTTACCACCTTTGAATTTGAAAATCTGGATGCGGCAGCGTTGGCGGCCGCATCCGGGCGGGGGCTGGTCCGGCCGGGCCCGGCGGTGCTCGCGCTTTGCCAAGATCGGATACAAGAGAAGCGTTTCTTTGAGCGGCACGGTTTTCCCTGCCCGCAGTTTGCTGCGGCCGACAGTCGTGACGGTCTCTTCACGGCGGCCTATGAAATTGGGTTTCCGTGCGTGGTGAAGACCACCCGGTTTGGTTATGATGGCAAAGGCCAGATGATGGTGCGAAACGCCGGGGTGCTCACAACCGTGTGGGATCAACTGGGGCGGGGCGCACCGCTGATCGTCGAAGAATGGATCGAGTTCGACCGGGAACTTTCCGTCATTGTCGCCCGGTCGGGCCAAGGAGAGATTGCGACCTTCCCCATGGCTGAGAACCGCCACCGCCATCACATTCTGGATGTCTCCATCGTGCCCGCGCGGGTCTCCGCGCCGGTGTTGGGGGAGGCGGAGGCGTTGGCGCGGACGTTGGCCGAACAGATTGGGTTGCACGGGTTGTTGGCCATCGAATTGTTCCATGGCGAGCGAGGGTTGCTGGTGAATGAACTGGCTCCACGCCCTCATAATTCCGGGCATTACACCCTGGACGCTTGTGTGACGAGTCAGTTTGCCCAGCAACTTCGGGCGGTGAGCGATTTGCCACTCGGAGCGACCAACCTGACGACCCCGGCTGTGATGGTGAATTTGCTCGGCGATCTTTGGGCCAAAGGGGAGCCGAACTGGCACCCCCTCCTGGCCACAGTCGGAGCCCGACTGCATCTCTACGGCAAGCAGGAAGCCCGGCCCGGGCGGAAGATGGGGCATTTCACCGTGCGCCATGCCGATCCGGCGGAGGCGCTGCGACTCGCCATTGCGCTCCAGCAGAATTTGTTCGCGAGCATTGAGTGAGCGGGGCATAACAACGATCACCCCGCGTTGCCATGGACCGCTCACCCTTTCCCGCTTGGCTCTCACGCCGTTCGCTCCTGCTGGCCGCCCTCGGTTTCAGCTGGCTGCCCGTGGGATGTACCCCGTCGCCAACGCCGAATGCCCCTTCGGAAACGCGGACGGAAGCGTGGACCGTGCTTGAAAATCCCGAGCGCGCCCCGAGTTCGCACGACGATGGTGACAGTCTCACGGTGTTGCACGAGGGGCAGCCGGTTGTTTTCCGCCTTTATTTTGTGGATACAGTCGAAACCGGCTCCGATGCCAGGGAACGCCGGGCGCGGCAGGCGGAGGCCATGGGATTGGAGCCCACCGATGATGCTGCCACGCGGGCGTTTGGGGAGAAGGCTAAGGCGTTTACGGCGGCAGCACTTGGTGAGCCGTTCCGGATTGTCACCCGTTGGGAGCTGGTCGATGCCGATAATGGTAACCCGAGCGTGCGAGCCTTTGTCGAAACGGACAAAGGCGATCTCGGCGAACGCTTGGTGGCGGAAGGTTTGGGGGTGGTCAAGGGGGGCCCGGCCGAGACCGCTCATCCCGATGGGAGAAGCGTGGAGACCCAACGTTACGCATTCGAACAGCTCGAGGCCCAGGCTCGGGAGAATCGTCGGGGGTATTGGGCCGTCTCTGATTTTATTGAACGCCCAGCGGGCCCGGATTCTTACGCCGCCACTGATTCGGTCGGGATTCGCAGGCAAATTGGGAAAGCCATCCGAGTGGGGGGTCGAATCCAGCGGGTCGGCTCGACCGCCGACGGGGGCATCACCTTTCTCAACTTCGCCGGGGTGCCGAGGGGCGGGTTTGTGGTGATCGTCCGCGCCCGGCAGATGGAGGGGTTGCGGAAGGCATTCCCTGGGTTTCCGGAAACTTTGGAAGGTCAACGGGTGGTCATTTCCGGCACCGCCACGGAATATCGGGGCACGCCGCAGGTTGAGTTGCGGACGCCGTCGCAGCTTGAGATGCTGCCGTGAAGGAGGAGCCCGAGCGGTTGTTTTATGAACGGCTACCGGCTGGGGCTGTTTTTGATGCGCTGATTGGGGAGGCGGACTATGAGGCCTTGCCGAACGGCTGGCAGATTGTGCTGACGGATGTGGAAGATTCCACCCGGGCGGTGGCTGCTGGGCGTTATAAAGAGGTGAATTTGGTCGGGGCGGCCAGCATCATCGCGGCCGGTAACGCCCTGGGGAGCGGTCGACATTTTCCCTATGTATTCGGCGGGGATGGGGCTTCGATGGCGGTGGATGGCCGGGATGCCGAGCCATTGAGGCGGGCGATGTTGGGAGTGAAAGCCATGGCGAAGGAATCGTTCGGCCTGCGGCTCCGGGTGGGGGCGGTCGGGGTGAGGGAACTCAGGGAAGCGGGGGCGGATGTCAGGGTGGCGAAGCTGACTGTGCGAGGTCGGTTTACCCAAGCCGCCTTTACGGGAGGGGGCCTGCGGTTGGCTGAGCAATGGATGAAAGCGCCGGGGTCGCGTCATGTCTGGCCGGAGCCTGGCCAGGTGGGGGAGGCTGATTTTACCGGGTTGGAATGCCGCTGGCAGCCCTTGGAAACGGAGCGCGGGGGTTATCTCTGTTTGCTGGCGGCATCGGTCAAAGAAGAACCGAGAGAGCGCCGGGCGTTTTATGAAGCGGTCGCGGCTTTGTTACGGGACATCCTGGGAACGGACCTGAATCCCGTGCCGCAGAGTCGGCTGCGGCTCGCGACCTCCCCCAGCGACTTAGCGGGAGAGACGGCGGTGGTTTGCGTCGGCCAATCCACTTGGCAACGGCGGTTACACACATGGAAGACCTTCGCGCAAACCCGCATCGGCGGCTTGCTCGGTCGGTTGGGCTGGCGACTGCCGGGTTTCGATCTGCCGCGTTATTTCGCCGAAATCCCGCAACACACCGATTACCGAAAATTCGATGACGCCCTCCGCATGGTCGTGGCCGCTGGGGAAGCGGAGAGCGTGGAAGTGCGGAAGGGGTTGGAACGATTGCGCCAGCAAGGAGCCGGGGTATACGGGCTCCATCTTTCGCCCCAAGCGCTACTTACCTGCCTGGTGTTCGACCGGGAAGAGCGGCATCTGCATTTTCTGGACGGGGCGGACGGCGGTTACGTACAGGCGGCGAAAGAAATGAAAGCGCAGCTCGTGCAGTCCGCCTGACAGTGTGCATCGATTCGCTCGAAGACTTCGACGCCGCGATTGTCTTCGGCGGCTATTCTTTTGGCGATTAACTACGCTGCGGAGCGATCACTTGTTTCTGGCCTGTCATGTGGGGGTCGAACGGGCGGCGGCAGGGGGCCGGTTGATTCTGGGGATACTCAACGGCTTTCAAATCCTTTGTGAAACAGGCTGTTGCCCAGAGCCCTCATTTGCAATCGGGGGCTCCGATTTGTTGGTGCCCGTCGAGATCTTCGGGTGGAGACGGTGAGTGTTTGCGAATTGAAATTTAGCTTTCCTCTGAATTCGGTAAGATCGTCTCTGAAGTAAAAGTTTCAGCTTTTCCGTCTTTCAGCCTTCTTCAGTTAAGTTGAGGATTTCCACATGAACCCGAATGAGGCCACAAAAAATGAGGCAACCTTTGATCGATTTATATTCCGAAGAAGAATACTAGCTATCGCCACCCCGGCAATGGGGGGGAGCGGGATGACGGGGCGAATGCACATGGCTCAGACCTAAGATCTATCGTTGTGGAGCAAAGGTGGAAGGACGAGGAACGAGCCCGATGTAAGAAGTGAACTGCGCCAGGTCGGCGGGGTCGAAAGCCTGGTCGAGATTTATTTCGCGGGAGGCGAAGACGGTGGTGAAGTAATTCACCCCAGGCGCAATGCGCACGAAGTTGCGGGTCAACTCCTGCCAAAAATCCTCAAGCACTGTCTGGGTCTGCTGTTCGTAGGCGATAAATCCGCGCCAGTTAGGAATCCCAACCAGATCTTGCATGGTGAAAGGAACAAGCCGGATTTCCTTCAGCCGCTCCCCTTGCCACCGGCCCAAGAGTCGACGGTTGAAGATTTCCGATTCAGAATACCAGCGTGGCGCAGGGTCGTTGGCTCCGTTGAAAGCGAAATCACCGGAAGGATCGGAAGCCAACGGCAAAACGAACTCTCGCACGTTAAACCGGGGCACATCCCGCACATCCTCAAGCGGGATCTCGATAATGTCGTCGCTGGGAACGCTGGAAAAGGTGCTTGATCGGGAACTATTTCTCGCGAGGAAGCCGTTGACCGCCAAGCTGGAACTTCTCCGGCCATCAGGGATCGAGGCCATCAATCGGATTTTTGCCCGATACTGGCTGTTCTCCCCGTCAGCGACGAAGTCTTCGATATCCGGCTCGAGGAGTGGAAAAAATTTCACGGCTTGCGCATATAAATTAGGGGAGTGCAGGGCCAATGAGGAATTACCGGCTCGATCCCAGCGCGCATTGAACCGCACCCCATTGAGACCACCGGTCTGGATACTACTAAAAACTCCCAACCGACGCAAAGCCCCGTCCCGGCTATCATCGTCGGCACGAAACACCCCATATCCCCCCATGCCGATTTCACCCGCAGTGAACAAGTCGCGGTTCAACACGAACACCTGGTAGATTGCCAAATCGGTCGTCCGCAGGTCCGCCAGGAATTTCTCCACCAGGGGGAGCGGGGAGGCCTGTCGCGCAATGATGGCGCTTAAATCTCGTTCGTGGCGAAGAAACGCGTTGGCACGCGCGACGTATTTTGCCGAGGCGAAATAACGTCCGCCATCCTGCACGCAGGAGGCCGCGAGACTATACATGTTGGAGATTTCGCGGAATGCCTGAAGAACGCGGCTTGCTTGAACAAATTCGCGCCCTGCCACCGTGTTGGTAATAAGGGAATCGGCAAACCCGAGTCCAGGTATCACATCTTCCCAACGTGTGGTCTCCACGGCGATGACCTCAAAGTCCCCCTGCACGTCACTCCAAAAATTGGTTTGGAACTCATCCGACACTCGCGCCCCTGGTGCCAACGCCGCCAGCCCTTCCACAACCGGAGGGTCTGAGGTTTCCACCTGCCGAGGAAGCACCAGCATCTCCTCCGCGAACGCCGCATCATTTGCGCTGCGGGGCAGCAACGGCTCATCGTTATCGACAACCAATACCTCGTTCGCAATCGGATTTTCTTCAAGCACAGCATTTTGTTGCTCGGCCAAAAAGGCTTTGAATTGCTCGAAGGTTCCATTTCCATTTCCTCCGTTTGGATCCTTGTTCCAACGATCGAAAGCCAGCGCCTGGTTGTAGAGATCCAGTTGCTCCTTGGTCTTAATCATGCCGAATTTGTCGGCCAGACCGGACACTTCTGCTGGCGGGTCGGGAAACGGGGGGAGGTTGGGAGTCTGGCTACCCAACAAACCCGCCGTAGACGGGAGCTGGGCAAAGCTCATGGTCCAGAGTTGGCCCAGGGCCGGGGTCGTGAACAGAGCCAGAAATCGATCGGCGAAAGCGTTGTAACTGCTGCCTCCCAGAGAGCTCGAGGTGGCGCTGAACGAAACTTCGCCCTGTTTGTCATTGTTCATGGTGCCGAAGGCTGAGCTGATCTCGGTGCGGGCACCGATTGTGGCCCCGTAGATGCGTCCGCTCGCATTCCACCGCGTCTGGGAGGTAAAGGCTTCTGAAGCAAACTCGGCCCGCACGGCCGCCGCCCCTCCCAGCACCACCCCACTCACGAATCCGACCCCAAAATTGCGCCTGAATCGGTCCTGCGCAGCCGCGATGTCGGCGATCAGTTGGCGGGCCACCGGCGTGTTCGGATCGGGCGTCGTATTGAGGAGCTGCTGAAGCGCGTTGATCCCGTTGGCCAGCTCTTGCAAGCTGGAGGTTTCCTGCAACAAATTAGAATTGAGACTGGCCATCAGGCTGTTGGGCGTCAACCGCTGGAAGTCGATGTAAGCGAGACGGTTTGTGCCCACGAAAAGGGAGGTCATCTCGATATTTTGCGATTGGCTGGCCTGGCTAGAGCTGGTCTCGGCGGTCAACGCGCTACCGATGGTTGCCTTGCCCCGAGCTTCAAAGCTGAGACTGCCGAGGAGCGTGTTGGCTGAGGCTCCCGCGTTGTAGCTGGAATTCCCGGAGATGCTCTGTTGCTGGGTTTGCGAATTCTGCACCACGATGGCAGAAGCCAATTGTTCGAGAGAAAAAGCCTGTGTTCTCACGACCGAACCGTCATCAAAAACCACGGACCCGATTTGGACGCCGGGAAACAACTCGGGAATGAGGTCCTGTTGGGCTCGAAGATAGGGAGTAAGAAAAATGGCACCGGCGACGACGAAGGCGTGGATGAATTTTCGTTTCATGATGCGAGAAGGGTGCGGAGGAAATGTGTTCAGGTTGGAAAATTGGAAGTGAAAAATTTTGAGGTGGACGACTCCGCTAGACCTCAAAGAAGCATGATGTCCAACCGATGCTGACAAAAAAAGGCTCGAAATGCTG
>CAZSPO010000086.1:0-11039 GCA_964608775.1 uncultured Chthoniobacterales bacterium
GGCGCGCCGCCCAGAAGGCGCAGAAGCCCTGCCTGCTCTGGTTCGCGATGGTAAGCAGAAAAGCGGCCAAGGCGATGCCGGGGAGGGGGCGGATCATGCCAGGCCTTCCTCCCGCATGACCCGATGGATCGATTGCAAACTGCGAAGCACACCGGGCAATTGTTTGAGCGGGATCTGGTTGGGGCCGTCGGAAAAGGCTTTGGCCGGGTTGGGATGGGTCTCCATGAAAACCCCGTCGCAACCAGTTGCCACGGCCGCCCGGGCCAGGACCGGAGCCAATTGGCCATCGCCGGAAGTGCTGGTGCCGGCTCCCCCAGGTCGTTGGACCGAGTGGGTCGCATCGAATACGGCGAGCAACCCTTGTTCGCGCATCCAAGCGAGGGAACGCATATCGACCACCAAATTGTTATAGCCGAAGGTCGTGCCGCGTTCCGTAAAAAAGGCGGTTTTCCCGCCGGCGGCCCGAATTTTTTCCGCGATATTCCCGAGGTCCCACGGGGCGAGAAACTGGCCTTTTTTCACATTCACCACGCGACCGGTGCGGGCGGCGGTGGTGATCAGGTCGGTTTGACGACAGAGAAACGCAGGGATTTGGAGAATATCGATCCATTGGGCGGCCTGCTCAGCTTCGGCGGGGGAGTGAACATCGGTGGTCACCGGCACGCCATGGGCATCCCCGAGTTCGGCGAGGAGGGCGCAGCCGGCTTCCAGGTCGACCCCGCGGAAGGAGCGGATGGAGGTGCGGTTGGCCTTGTCGTAGGAGGCTTTTAAGACCCAAGAAAGGCCGAGATCCCCGCAAATGGCCGCGAGTTGCTTGGCCGTGCGTCGTAGGAAAGCCGGGGACTCAATCACGCAGGGGCCGAGGATAAAAAAGAGTCCGCCGTTGCCGATGGTAAGATCGCGAACGGTGAACTGGGGACGAGTGGGGCGCGGCATCGTCTAGGGTTGGACTTCAGGGTTGGACTTCAGGGTTGGAGTTTAGCCATGGGGAGAGGGGCCGATTATTCTTCTGAGCGAGCCCCGTCACCCTCCGCCGGGGCGGTGGCCTCGGGGGTGTCGGCCGGACGGGTGAGAGCAAGGGTGGGTGGGGCGGAGCCAAAATATTTCGCGGCTGCCGCTTTCACTTCATCCAGGGTGACTGCGCGGACTCGCGCGGGATATTCGAGATAGCTCTGCGCACCGAGGCCGTAGAGCTCGTCGAGAGCGCACATATACGCGAGGCGGGCGTTGCTTTGATTGCTGATCAACTCGCTGCCGAGCAATTTTTCTTTCGCGCGCTCCAATTCTTCCGGAGTCAAGCCGTGTTCGGCGAGGTTGCGAATTTCAGCCATCAACGCCGCTTTCACCTGATCGACTTTGGCGGGATCGGTGCCGACGTAAAAGAGAAACATGCCGGGGCTAAGACCGGCCAAATGCGAGGAGCCAACGAAGTAAGCGAGGCCCATTTCCTCCCGAATTTTCACAAAAAACCGGGAGGAAAGGTCGCTGCAGGCTTCATCGATTACGTCCAGCACCACGCGATCGTCGCTGTCGAGGGCGACCCCTGGAAAGCCGACCATGAGAACGGCTTGCGCCTTGGGTTCGTTGCGTTCGGCGAAACGCTCCTCCGTGACCGGAGCGGGTTGGGGCGGGTTAGGCAGGGCCTGCGTGCCTTTGGGTAGGCGAGCGAGTTCTTTTTCGAGGACTTCCTGGACTTGGTCAGCGGAGATATCGCCAAAGACCGCCACGACCGCGTTCTCGGCGACCACGAGTTCGCGCCAGGCGTTTTCCAAGTCGGCACGGGTTAATTTTTCCACGGCGACCACGGTTCCGCTGCTCCGCATGCTGTAAGGATGGTCGGCGAAGAGGGTTTCCTTGAGAAGCTGACTGGTAACGGCGGTGAGCTGGTCGTTCTCGGCTTTGATCGCGGAGATTTGCAGGGCTTTTTCGCGCTCGACCTCGGCCTTGGGGAAAGTGGGTTCGGTCAGGACGGCGGCGAGGAGATGAGCGGCATTGGCGAAGTCAGGCCGGAGAACTTTCAGCTGCACCGTGAAGGAGTTGTTGCCCGAATCGGAGCCAATGGAGCCGCCGACGGACTCCACGTTTTCGGCAATAGCAGCGGCATCCAACTGGCGGGTGCCTTTGATCAGCGAGTGGGCCAGGAGTCGGGTGAGCCCGTTATTGGACGGTTTTTCGGCGAGCAACCCGCCCCGGAAGACAGCAACGAGATCGACGAAGGGAAGGCGTCGATCCTCCCGGACAAGCACGCGAAGGCCGTTGGAGAGGGTAAAACTTTCAATGGCAGGCGGCTCGGCAACGGCGGCGGCAAATTCCTGCTTTTCGATCGAGTCCGGCGGATTGAGGGAGACGTAAGTTAGGTTGTCATCAGTCAGGTAAGCTTGGGCGACACGCCGAAGGTCGGCAGCGGTGACGTCTTGGATGGCGGCCAGGTATTCCTCGCCAAACCGCAGATTGCCGGTGACCAACCAATCGGAGCCGAGATCCGAAGCCTGTCCGCGCATGGTGGTCAGTCGCGCCAGTTGTTGGCTGAGGAGTTGGCGACGGGCTTTTTCCAACAACGCTTCGTCTACCGGCGCTTCCTGAAGCCGTCTGATATGCCCGAGCACGGCCTCCGCTGTGGCCTCTCGTTTGTCGGGATCGACCGTGGCGGAAATCCCAAACAACCCCGTCTCTTCCGGGGTGTAAGCGAAAGCGTCAATGCCGTGCGCCAGGCCTTTAACCTCCCGAATATCGCGGAACAAAATCGAGCTGCGACCGCCCCCGAGGATGGTGGCCAGGACGTCGAGTGCCGGCATGTCGCGATGGGTAACCCCGGGGATGTGCCAGGCCATGTGCATCCGGGTGAGTTCCGTAGCAAACTCCTCGTGTTGCTCGCGGCGTCCCAGTTGCTTTGGTTCTGCAGGGAGAAAGACCGGCTCCAGGGCGACACGCGGTTCTTCGGCGAAAAGCTTTTCCACCTGCTCGCGGACGGCGCGTGCATCGACATCGCCGACCACGATAAATGCCATGTTATTGGGCACATATCGGGCTTTGTAATAGTCCATCACGTCGTCCCGGGTCAGCTTGTTGTAGACATCCAGATAGCCGATAACCGGGTGCCGATAGGGATGCCGACGGTAAGCGGTGCGAAACAGCAATTGGGAGGCCATGCGGTCGGGGTCATCAAAACCCATGGCAAACTCGCGCCGAATGACCTCTTGCTCCTTGCTATATTCATCCTCGGGCAAGGTCGAATGCATCATGGCATCGGCCAGAATATCGAGGGCAACCGGCACCCCGTCCGACGGGATGTCGATCCAATACACCGTGCGGTCAAAGCTCGTGTAAGCGTTGATATAACCGCCGTGGGCCTGGACGGTTTGCGCGATCGCATTGGTGTCTCGCGACTCGGTGCCCTTGAAGAGCATGTGTTCGAGGATGTGCGAGAGCCCGGCTCCGAGCCAGCGATCTTCATCGATGCTGCCGGTATCGACCCAGGCTTGGACACTGGCGACCGGGGCGCTGCGGTCTTCCCGAACGATCAGGGTCAGGCCGTTGGGGAGCACCCACGTATGAACGGGTAGATCAGGAATGGCGATGGCCTCCTCGGCGACTTGAGCGGAGGGTTGCGCAACGGTTTTAGGAGAAGTGAGGACGAGGGTCATGCAGGCGAGGGCGAAAAGAGATCGGGCGGAGGCTTTCATGCGTGGGAACTGGAAACACCAGCCGCCGCTGGCGAGGCAGACGAACGGTCGACCTGTCGACGGCGGCTGGGGAGGTAGGGGCCGCGGAATGCCTCGTCGAAATCATAGACGTCGGCGAAGTCATCCAGCTTATCGGTATCGGTTTTGCCCAGAATTCCGGCCTCCACCAATTGAAAGACAATTCGACCGAAATCGAGCGTCTCCCGGATGCCCCAATAATCCAAGACGGTGGGAGCCATCGGGCCATATTCTTCTAAGGCATACTGACGAATGCCATCCAACAACTGAACCGGGGTCACATGTCGGTCGGCAGGGGTCTGGTCTTTTTTGAGGCGTTTGATCGTGTGATCCAGAGCATCGCGCAAAAAAAGGTAAGCCTCACGGTCATACGCGCCATCCGATTCGACCAGGGCATCAAGAGCCTCCAAAAAACCAACTTTTTTCATCCGGTATTTGTTAAGCCCGCCCGCCCTCCTGTGCAAGCCCGGGGTCCGCTCCGTTCCCGTGATTTACTCCCCACGGTTCATCCAGCCCCCTCCGTTTCTTGTGAATCATCGGAGTCAAGCCGGCGTGTCGGGACCGAAATCGCCGGGTAACGAATCGCGCCCACCCCCTTGACCTGCCAAATGAATGGTCCGGGTCGGGAACGCCACGCTGAGCCCGCGAGCCTGAATCGCTCGCATGATTTTGCAATTTATCCGCTGCCGGACATCCATATGCTCGAGCCAGGCAATCGATTGGGTGAAGTAATAAACCAAAATATCGAGCGAGCTGTCGCCGAAATCGGTGAAGCTCACCAAGATAAAAGCTGGCTCCACCCCGTCATCCTCGCGAAGTAGCGTGCGGATATCCTCGACCAACGCCTCCATATCATCCGCGGTCGCGTCGTAGGTGACCCCCACCACCTGTTTCACCCGCCGCTTCGGCATGCGGGACCAGTTGTTGATATACTCGTTGGCCAATACCCCGTTCGGAATCGAAAGCACGGTCTTCGGCCACGTGCGCACCTTGGTCGATCGCAAGCCAATGGATTCCACGTCCCCATCCACTTTGTCGCCTACTTGAATCCAATCCCCGGTTTTAAACGGACGATCGAGCATGATCATCAGGGCACCAAACCCGTTCTTCAACGTGTCCTGCGAAGCCAGCGCCACCGCAGCCGTCCCCAAACCCAGCGTCGCGATGATCCCGGTCACATTATACCCGAGGTTATCCACAGCCATCAGAATCCCCACAATCAGGACGAACGCCTTCAAGGTCTTGCGGATCAACGGCACGAACCCCGCCAGCGCGGAATCCTGTTTTCCTTCCACCGAATTTTCTAACAGTGTCCCGACGACGTCGGTGAATCGCACAGCCGCCCATACGACGGTGAGCAGGGTGGCCGCCCGAAAGAGGTAGGTCAGAAACCCTCGCACCCCCTCCTCGATCGGCAGGACGGCCACGGCGAGAAATACGCCGATCACCATGAGAAAAACCCCAACCGGTTTCTCGATCGCGCCAAGTAGTTGCTCTTGGAATCGGGCTTTCCCACCGGAAGCCCACCGATGCAACCAGCGGAAAAGCATCTGTACCACCAGCCGACGGATGCTCAGCACCAGCAAGAGAATCAGAAAGCTCAGCCCCAATTGCCCGAGGCTGAATCCAAAAATTTGAATCCTGAAAAAATCGGCGACCGCCCCGGACCAAGTTTGGGCGGCAACGGAATCGCGGGTGACCTGCAAGGCGACATTTTCGACGGTTTTTTCGACGACCTCCAGAGCCCGTTCACCAGCCGTGGAGACCTCCCTGGCCAGATCGGGGCTGGGGACGGGCGAGGGCTCGGGGGGCGGGGTCACCTCCGGCGTCGGGGTCTGGGCCGGCATCCAGATAATGCCGACCAGCCCCAGCAAGCAGGCGATCATGAGCAGGCGGGAGAAAGATTTCATGACGCCGCGAGCCAACCCCGGATTGCCCTGCGGCTCAACCTTACAATGAGCCCGGGGATTTTTCGGAGTGAACCGCGTAAATTTGCACCCGGCCTCCTCTGGCGGTAGAGGGACTCCATGCCAGCCTTCCGGCCTTCTCTTCTCGCCATGGCCCTGCTCCTGGGAGGAACACTCCTCCCAGCCGCCGATTCGGCCGGTGACCTCAATGCCCGGCTGGCCACGGTGGAAACCGCTCTTGACGCCTGGTTCGCCCTTCACCCAGCGCAGGAACCGCCTCGGGAGACGCTCGCGGAGATCGAAGCCCTCCAAACCGCGCATCCCGAGGATCCCGGTCCGCCCCGGTTGCTCGGGCGGATCGCTCTGGAGACCGGCCATTGGGATCATGCCGCCACCCACCTGGCCACAGCGAGGGAACGGGCTCCAAGCAATTGCGAAACCCTCTGGCTGCTGGGGGGCCTGGCCGTGAAACGTCATGATCTGGTCGCGGCCGCCGATTTCTACCATCAAGCCGCGCAAACGCCTGAAGCAGGTGCCGTCCAACATTTCGACCTGGCCATCGTATTGACGTTGTTCCGGCACGATCTCACCGGGAGCCTGTTCGGCCCCACGGCAGAAGCCGTCCTTCGCACCGGGCTCGCGCATTACCGCAAAGCGGCGGAACTCGAACCGAGCCGACTCGATTACCATCGGGCTGTCGCGGAGACTTACTATCTCTTGGAACCACCCGATTGGGACGAGGCTCGGGCGGCTTGGTTCGAAGTCTACCGTCGCTCACCTGACCCCGGTCGCGAGGCGGTCCATCTCGTCCGGGTCTGCCTCCGGGCAGGGCGGCTCGCGGAAGCCGACTGGTGGATTGCCCAGGTCAAAAATCCCCAAGCGCTCGAACTCGTAACTCGCCTCCGAGAAAAAGCCGACGCCCCTCCGTCTCCATGATAGAATCCACGTTCCAACTCCGTTCCGACTATGAGCCGCGCGGCGATCAGGGTGCCGCTATCGAAAACTTGATCCGCTCGGTCGAAGCCGACAACCGCCACCAAACCCTGTTGGGGGTCACCGGCTCAGGCAAAACATTTACCGTCGCCAATGTTATTCAGGCGGTGAACCGCCCCACTCTCATCATTTCACATAACAAAACGCTCGCCGCGCAATTATATTCGGAATTCAAACAGTTTTTCCCCGACAACGCTGTCGAGTATTTCGTGAGTTACTTCGATTACTATCAGCCGGAAGCTTACATCCCGCGCACCGACACTTACATTGAGAAAGATTCATCGATCAATGAAGAGATCGAGCGGCTTCGGCTTTCGGCTACCAGCTCCCTCTTGACCCGGCGCGACGTGATTGTCGTGGCGAGCGTCTCCTGCATTTACGGGCTCGGTTCACCCGAAGATTACAGCAACATGATTCTGCCGATCGAAGCGGGCCAGGCGATCTCCCGGGAGGCTTTCCTCGGGCGGCTGGTCGATATGTTGTATGAACGCAATGACGTCGCCTTCTCCCGCGGTCGGTTTCGCGTGCGGGGAGATGTCGTCGAGGTTTTCCCTGCCAACCAGGATGAATCAGCGGTGCGTGTGGAATTTTTCGGCGATGAAATCGACCGGATCACCCAGGTTAACCCGCTGACCGGAGCGCGCGAAGCCGGGATGGAACAGGTGATCTTCTTTCCCGCCAAACAGTTTGTCACTCCCGCCGACAAACTCCGCATCGCCCTTGGGACGATTCGCACGGAACTCGACGCCCGGGTTGCTTGGTTTGAAAAAGAAGGCAAACTGCTCGAAGCGCAACGGTTGAAAATGCGGACGGAGTTTGACCTGGAGCAGCTTCAGGAAATGGGTTTTTGCAGTGGGATAGAAAATTACTCCCGACATCTGAGCGGTCGCCCGCCCGGATCGCGGCCTTATACCTTGCTCGACTTTTTCCCCCGCGATTACCTGCTAGTGATCGATGAGTCACACGCCACCGTGCCGCAGGTGGGAGGTATGTATGAAGGTGACCGCTCCCGCAAAACGGTGCTGGTCGACTATGGATTTCGCTTGCCTAGTGCGCTGGACAATCGTCCGCTTAATTTCCCTGAGTTTATGGAAATGGCGAACCAATTGCTCTATGTCAGTGCCACTCCCGCCCGGTTCGAGATCGAGAACAGCGTGGTAGGAAACGCCACTTACATCCCCCACCAACGCCACCGCATCGGCGAAGAAGAAACCGCCCCGTTTATTCTCCCGCTGTTAGGGCGCGGCACCCGTTCGCTTGACGTGCATACTCCAGGCAAACCGTTGGTTGCCGAGCAGATCATCCGCCCGACCGGCCTGTTAGATCCGAGAATCACGGTGCGCCCGTTAAAAGATCAGATCGATGAGACCATTGAACTCTGCCGACAACGCATCGAAATCGAGGAACGGGTGCTGATTACCACCCTGACCAAGCGCACCGCCGAAGATCTCACCGATTACCTTCGCGACGTCGGCTTGCGGGTGCGGTATCTCCACAGCGATATCGACACGATCGAACGGGTGGAAATTCTCCGTGCCTTGCGGGCCGCCGAGTTTGACATCCTGGTCGGCATCAACCTGCTGCGGGAAGGCCTCGACCTCCCCGAGGTTAGTCTCGTCTGCATCTTGGACGCGGACAAGGAAGGCTACCTGCGCAGTCAAACTTCGTTGATCCAAACCGCCGGTCGTGCCGCGCGCCATGTGAATGGCGAAGTGGTGCTTTTCGCCGATACCATCACGAAAAGCATGGAGGCGCTCATCGCGATTTCCGAATATCGCCGGGGCAAACAAGTCGCTTACAACGAAGCCCATGGGATCACCCCGCAAACCGTGAAGCGGGCGGTGCAAGCCAGTCTACACATGTTGCTCAAAGGCAAGGCAGTCGAATCTTCTGTCATCCGCGAAACCGAGGGCGGCTTTAGCACGAGCGAACTTCTTCGCGAACTCGGCGAGGAAATGGAACGGGCGGCAACCGCCTTGGAATTCGAAAAAGCCGCTCTCCTCCGTGACCAGATCGCCGAGGTGAAACGGGGAGTCGGCATTGACAAAATCGAGCCGAAACAAAGACCGGTCCGATACCCCGCCAAAGGGAAAAAGCCTGGGAAGAAGCGTTGATCGATCCGATTCGTTTGCGGCAAATGTCCGACCTCAATCCCTAAATTCCTCTCACCCAAAGCCTGCCCCGAATGACTCGGATACTCCCCAATGGCTGAAGGGAGCATTCAACCAACCGCCAAGTTACAGAACGAACTTTCGCTGACCTGCTCGCAAAATGGCCGTTCGCATTTATCAACGCCCAGAAAGTCCGAGAACATCACGAGTCCGCCAGAAAGCCCTCGCCTGCCAATCCATCCAGTGAGGTCGATTTGCTTGCTTGTGCCCCAAATGATTCGGCGTCGCCGCACATTCGGAAGATTTCGTGCTAGTGTAATCTATCTGACAGAGCGCTTATTTAAGGGCCGCCCCTGCCGGGGCGTTATCCTCTCTCTCAAAACAACCGGTGGATTGCGCCACCGGCTCAGACAACCTGATCCCGAGGAAAGTCAACAAGCCTGAAAATCTCCCGCAAGGCGCTGAGAGGCAGAGAGATTCCTGGTTTTGAGCCCTTCCCCGCGCCTCCGCGCCTCTGCGGGATAAAAATTTCGATTCACCACGATTCCCTGGATCGACTGACTTTCTTCAGTGAGGTCAGGAGTTCTGCGGCTATGGTCCCAGGGGCCTCCGGCACAGGTTTCAGCGCATTCACCGCACGCGTCCCAGGGGCCTGAGACACGAATTTTGTGTTTGAGGTCGGTTTCCTTTTGTTGTTTCGATCTAAGGGGTATGAAAGGTTAGAATCCCTCTCAAGACCACAAACCACCACCTCCACCACCTCCACCCACCGCCATGTGCCGCCTCGCTCTGCTTCTCACCCTGCTCCTCCCGCTTCTTGCCCCCCGGCTTCAGGCCTCCGACGCGCCCGGTCCGGAGCAGGCCCTCTCCGCCGCCGCCGGGTTTGTGCAAGAGAAAGGTTACCAAATCGGATCCGCCGTCTGGCAGGATGGCGAATGGGTCTTTCAAACCCTTCGCGGCCCCGAAGCGTTCACCGTCACGGCCAGCTCGGATGGCAGCAAATGGAGTTTGAAAACCAAGCCGGCCGCTGATTTTCCCGCCTTTCCGGATGGGAACCACTTGAAGCTCCCGATCATCGCGGCCGGCCAAGAGGCGGGGGGGCTGCAACCGACGGCGGCTCATTACGCCGATGGGGTCTGGACCGTGACGGGGGTGAACGGGCTCCAAAGCATCACCGTGCGGATTTCGGCGCAGACCGGCGATTTGCTGGAAGAATAACGGGGGCAAAGCGCCGGGGCTCCCCGGTTCACTTCGCGGTTTGGTCATGGCCTTAGCGCAGCCACCTTCTGACCGCTTCGCGCCCCTTCTTTATCAAATAACCCATCTTCGCATCATGATATTTTGATGCAATTTACAGTTGCAGGTCTCCAGGGCTTGGGAGACGGTGCAGACATGTCCCATCCGCTCGCTGATCTGCTTCAACAACGGCTCGTTTTCCTCGACGGCGCCATGGGGACCATGGTCCAACGTTACAAGCTTGAGGAAGCCGACTATCGCGGGGAACGTTTCGCCGAGCATCCCAGCGATCTCAAGGGGAACAACGATTTGTTGGTCCTCACCAAACCCGAGGTGATCCGGGAAATTCACGCCGCTTATCTGGCGGCCGGCTCCGATATTATCGAGACCAACACCTTCAACGGCACTGCCATCGCCCAGGCCGATTACGGGTTGGAACCGGCAGTCCGCGACATCAACCTTGCCGCCGCCCGGCTCGCCAGGGAAGCGGTGGATGCCTTGGAAGGGCGGCGCGCCTTTGTTGCAGGGGCCATCGGGCCGATGAATAAGACCCTCACCATCTCCCGGGATGTGAATGATCCTGCGAAACGGGAAGTGACCTTCCAACAGGTGGCCGAAGCCTACACCGAGCAGATCGAGGCGCTGATTGAGGGCGGGGTTGATGTGCTCCTCGTGGAGACCATCTTTGATACGCTTAATGCAAAAGCGGCCCTGTTCGCCATCGACGAATTCTTTCAGCGCACGGGAAACCGGGTGCCTGTGATGGTTTCGGGAACGATTACCGACTTGAGTGGGCGGACGTTGACCGGGCAGACCGTCGAAGCGTTCCTCACTTCCATCCGGCATTTTCCTCTGCTTTCCGTCGGGTTGAACTGTGCCCTCGGCCCGAAAGAAATGCGGCCTTACATTGAGGAGTTGTCCAATATCTGCCCCTTTTACGTGAGCGCGTATCCGAATGCCGGACTGCCGGATCCGCTCTCCCCCACCGGCTTTCCAGAAACGCCCGAATCCCTCGCCCCGCAGTTGCTGGAATGGGCGGAAGCCGGTTGGCTCAACATTCTGGGGGGCTGCTGCGGCACGACGCCCGACCA
>CAZSPO010000087.1:0-11015 GCA_964608775.1 uncultured Chthoniobacterales bacterium
ATGAAACGGGAAGTCAACCTGACAAAGGGATTGATATCTTGTCCTCATGTGGGAGTATTCGTTTCTTCTTTCTATTCTATGAATATTTCCTCTCTGCGTGTGTCGGGTCTGTGGTTGCTGTTGATGGGGATAGCGCTGTCGGCGGAGGCGATCACCCCGAACGCGGTGGAACAGGAGTTGGCCAATTTAATTCTTACCGACCCCGCTCAGCAGCGTGCCGCCTTGGTTTACGACCCCATTTTGAATGCCGTCGCCCGGGCGCGTGCGGAGGACATGGCGGCCCGCGCCTATTTTAGTCATGTCGATCCGGATGGGGTGGGGCCGAATCGCAAGGCCTTTGAAGCCGGTTATTTTCTTCCCCCGACCTATCCGCAGGCGATCGACGCAAACAATATCGAATCCATCGCGGCGGGCCAGACCGGAGCGGCCGAAGCGTTTGTTAGTTGGATGAGTTCTCCAGGACACCGAACGCATATCATGGGTGAATCAACCTTTTTCCGGGAGCAAACCCGTTTTGGGATCGGTTTTGCTGACGTGCCAGGTTCGCCATTCCAACGTTACTACGTCTTTCTTTCCGCCCCTCCAAATTTGAATCCGAATCCGCCGAACGTCAGCGGCCAGGCGCAATTCGTGAATCTCTCCACCCGTGCGATGGTGTTAACCAACGATAACGCGCTCATCGGCGGCTGCATCATTCAAGGGCAGACCGTCAAGCGGGTGGCGTTTCTCGCCAAAGGACCCTCCCTTACCGCTTTCGGGGTGCAAGGCGCACTGGCCGATCCGATCATCGACATTTTTGATAGCGAAGGAAACCTGCTGGCACAAAACGACAACTGGCGGGTCGGCAGCAGCACAGCGGCAATTGAGGCGGCCGGGCTGGCTCTGGCTGACAGCCGGGAATCGGCGGTCGTTCTAGATTTGCCGCCGGGAGGCTATACCGCGATTGTTCGGGGGGTCGGCCTGTCGACCGGCGTGGGGTTGGTCGAAATTTTTGATCTCAACCCCGAGGTCAATGCCCGCCTGGTCAACATCTCGACTCGCGCCCCGGTCCTTACTGGTGATCAAGTGATGATCGGCGGCTTTATCTCGGAGGGAGATTCTCCGCGACGGGTTTTGATTCGCGCTCTCGGACCCAGCCTGATTGATCGCGGGGTGCCGAATGTGCTTCAGGACCCCGTGCTTCGGTTGATGGACGCTAATGGCAACGAGATTGCCTTTAACAACAATTGGGAGGATGATCAGTCAGCAATGGAAATCGGGAGCCTCGGGCTAGCCCCGCTCAATCCGTTCGAATGCGCCATGATCCGCACCCTGCCGCCGGGCGCATTCACCGCCATTGTGAGCGGGGCGAACAATGGAATTGGCAACGCACTGATCGAAGTCTTTCAGCTCGACTAAGGACGAGTCGAATGGAGTCGGTTTCGTCTCGGCGGCACTGTGGACGGTAGATCGTGTTGTCAGCGATTGATGCCGCTTTCTATCGACTGAGTCTCGTGATCCGGGTCGTCGTTGAGGCACTCAAGATCTACGATCGAGATTCACCCTTCACCCCGTCTGCCGCCGGAGTAAGCGCAGGCTGTTTAACACGACCAACACCGTGCTCCCTTCGTGCGCCAGCACGCCGAGAGCGAGGGGCAGGGGAAATCCGAGGGCGGCTCCGGCCATCAAGACGACCGTGCCCAGGGCGATGGCGATGTTTTGCCGAATGATCGTCGCCGTGCACCGACTCAGGTCGCGGGCCAGAACGAATTGTTCCAACCGATCTTTCATTAAAATGATGTCCGCCTGCTCCAAAGCCGCATCCGAACCGCGGGCTCCCATGGCCACGCCGACATCGGCCGCCGCTAGGCTTGGGGCGTCATTCACGCCATCCCCGACCATCGCGACCCGATGCCGCCCCCCCTCCCGTAGTTCCTCGATGGCCTGCAGTTTTTCCTCGGGCAACAACCCGGCTCGGACGATTTGAATCCCGGTGCGACGCCCAATTTCCCCGGCCACAGCCGGGCGATCCCCGGTGAGCATGACGGTGCGCAACCCGCTGGCATGCAGCGCCTGGAGCAACGGGGCGGCGGTCTCGCGCAGGTGATCGCGCAACAATAGCCGGGCCAGCACGCCCGGTCCGCAGAGCCAGACTTCGGCGCTGCCAAGGGTGGGCGGCTCCGCGGGACGCGGGGTCGCTGGTTCAGAAACGAACTCCCAACGGCCCATCCGCCACAGCGCCCCATCGATCCGGCCCGAGACCCCCTGCCCCGGTTCGTTGAAAAATTGCATGACGGGTTGCTCTGGCAGCCGCCGCATCCGGCCCCAACGCTGGATGGAACGGGAGAGGGGATGTTCGGAAAGCCGGGCCAGATTGAAATAGGCACGGGTCGCCAGCGTTTCTTCCCCGTTGAAGACCCGGCATTCTCCGACCCCCAGATCGCCTTCGGTGAGAGTGCCTGTTTTGTCGAATGCGACGGTATCGACGGCGGCGAGTTGTTCCAGGGCCGCCCCACCGCGGAAGAGGACCCCCGACCGGGCTCCGCGGGCGATGGCGGCCAGGAAAGCGGAGGGAACCGAGAGGACGAGGGCGCACGGGGAGAGCACGACTAGGAGGGTCATGGTTCGGTAAAAGGCCCCAGGCGTCTCCAGGCTGTTGGTGAAGGCTGGCAACCCCAACAGGCCCCACCAAATCCCGAACATCACCACGCAGAGAGCCATGACAAAAGCGGTGTATCGGGTGCCAAAGCAATCGGTGAATTTTTGGGCGGGAGCCCGCAGATGTTGCGCGGTTTCAATGAGTCGGATGACCTTTTGATAAGCGCTCTCGGCGGCGGGCCGCAGGACCTCGCCTTCGACCACCCCCCAGAGGTTCATGGTGCCAGCGTGCACTTCGTCGCCGGGCGATTTTGATACCGCCTCGGATTCCCCGGTGAGGGTGGACTCGTCGCAGGCGCTGTTTCCCTCGGTCACCCGGAGATCGACGGGGATGAGGCTGTTCGGTTTCACCCGCACTCGGACGCCGACCGAGAGGGCTTCCACGGGCTGCTCTTCCTCTCGCCCCTGGGGATCGAGGGTGATGGCTGTCTTGGGAGCGCCTTTGAGGAGGCTGTCAATTTCGCGGCGGGTGCGCCCCATGGCATATTGTTCCATGGCACCAGAGGCGGAGAAGAGGAAGAGGAGGAGGGCTCCTTCTTTCCACGCTCCGATTGAGGCCGCCCCGGCCGCGACGGCGAGCATGAGAAAGTGGATGTCGAACTGGAAGCGCTGAATTTTTTCCCAGGCCTCACCGGCGGCCTCCCAGGCACCCGCTATATAGGCTGTGGTGAAACAGGCCACGGCCACCCAGCTAGGCAGGGCGAGATTGGGGAGGGTGGCCACGATGCCCAGGAGACCGGCACCAAGACAGATCGCCGCCAAACCCGCCTCGGTTTTCCAATCCGCTCCTTCCCCTGGCTGAAGCGTGGTGGGTTGGCGGGTGACTAATTTGGGCCATTTCAAATCGTGCCAACGCCAAAACCGGGGAGCTGTGGCACAGGTGTGGCGTTCCATGAGCAGATTGCCGAGCACCGGTTTAAACATCACATTGGCCGCTGCCGCCGGACTCAGACGCCGGGAGGGAATCTCGTGGCAGGCTAGGCAGTAACCGGTTTCATCCATTTCACAACAATGCGGCAGTCGGAGGGCGATGGTGTCGGTCACCTTGCGGGCCAGGGTCACATCCTCGGGGCCGATGGTCGCGATGGCGATCTTTCCCCCGGTCGGATCGAAAGCCACCGCCTCCAAACGAGGCTCTTTACGAAGCAGTCGCGCCAACCCGATCACCGCACAGGCGGGGTGCGCCGGTTCTTCTGAGAGGGGGACGCTCATGCGGGTTCTCCGGTCTCGGCCGGTCGGAAATCGACCTGGCGCTTGATCATGTCGACCTTGGCCACCTCGACTTCGAGATGTTCGCCGATCCGGTATTCCCGTTTCTTGCGCCGACCGACAAACCGAAGTCGG
Source organism: uncultured Chthoniobacterales bacterium (assembly GCA_964608775.1). GTDB lineage: Bacteria > Verrucomicrobiota > Verrucomicrobiia > Chthoniobacterales > CAZSPO01 > CAZSPO01. The sequence goes on from CAZSPO010000087.1 coordinate 3,982, forward strand.
GTCGGATCAAACGTGTAAAAATCATCCCGCAACTCGGAGACATGAATCAACCCGGTGAGGAGATAATCGGGGAGCTCCACCAGCATCCCATAGCTTTTGACGTCGATGATCCCCGCCGGGAACCGCTCCCGTTTGGAGGCTCCCGCCTGCATGGCGAGGTATTCCAGTTTTTTCAGTTTCACCGATTCCTTCTCGGCATCGGCGGCGGCGCGTTCAGTCGAACTGATATGCACCGCGCATTCGCGCAGCTCGACGGGGGCGAACCCCGCCGGTTTCGCCGGGCGACCTTGGGGGGCAACCACGCCAAATAAAATGCGGTGGACCACCAAATCCGCATAGCGCCGAATCGGGCTGGTGAAGTGGGTGTAATGCGTTTTTGCCAAACCGTAGTGCCCGATCGCTTCAACGTCGTAGCAGGCCCGTTTGAGGCTTTTCAGCAGTCCGATGCGAATGACGTTTTCCTCCGGCTTGCCGCGGGATTGCTTGAGAAGTTTCTGCACTTCGCTGCGGTTTGTGAGATCGCCGACGCGATAGCCGTAAGTGAGGGCGACCTGCCGGAATTCTTCCAGCCGATCTTGATCCGGTTGTTCGTGCACCCGGAAAATGCCGCGGGTGGGATGTTCCGTGATGGCCTGTGCCACGGCCTCGTTGGCGGCGAGCATGAATTCTTCGATGAGCTGGTGAGAGATGTCGTTTTCTGATTTCTCCAGCCGGACCGGGCGCCCCTTGTCGTCGAGCCAGACTTTGACCTCCGGCATGTCGAGTTCGAGAGAGCCGTGGGCGAACCGGCGTTTGCGCAGGATGGCAGCGAGGCGCCAGGCTTCGTGGAGGGCGCGTTCGAGTTCGTTGGCCGGTTTGGTTTCCAGAATGGCAAAGGCTTCCCGGTAAGTCAGTCGGGCCCGGCTATGGATGACCGCCCGCCCGAACGCCACCCGCACCATCTGGCCTTGCCGGTCGAAATCGATCAGGGCTCGAGCCGTGAGCCGGTCCTGGCCGGGCACGAGGCTACAGATTCCGTTGCTCAAGCGTTCGGGGAGCATCGGAATCACCCGGTCGGCCAGATAGACGCTGTTGCCTCGGTTGAACGCCTCTTTGTCGAGCATCGTGCGGGGCCGGACATAATGGGAGACATCTGCAATATGCACCTGGAGCTGCCAACCGCCACGCATCGGCACGACGGAGATGGCGTCGTCAAAATCCCGGGCGTCATCGGGATCAATGGTGAAAATGAAATCGTTCCGGCAATCGACCCGCCCGCGAAGTTCCCCCGGGTGCACGGTCGGCGGCACCGCGCCAGCTTCTTCCGTGACGACCTCGGGAAAGGCCATGGGGAGATGAAACTTCCGGATGATCGCCTCCATGTCGACGCCTGGGGCGTCAGCCGGCCCGAGCACCTCGGTGATCACCCCCTCTGGAGCCCGATGCCGGGATTCCCAGGGATCGAGTTGCACGACGACTTTGTCGCCGATTTTCGCTTGGCGTCCGGCCTCGCTCCCGGCGGGGTCGACCACGATGTTCTGCACGATCCGCGGTTCGTCGGCGACCACGTAAGCGAAATGCCGGGAACGTTGGAGGGTGCCGACGAGCGTGGGGTTGGCCACGGTGAGGATCCGGATAATTCGGCCCTCCATTTTTTGTTCTCGCCCCGCTCCCCGGCCTCCTCGCCGTCGGCTGTTGGCGATTTGTTCCAGGCCTTCGTGGGTGATCCGCGCCAACACCCGGTCGCCGTGCATCGCGGTCGCAGTGTTCTCAGCCGCGATATAGAGGTCGCGCCCGCCGGTTTCACTCACGACAAAAGCAAACCCTTTGTCATGAAATTGCACCACTCCCGTAAAAAGGCCGGCTGTGGTCGGCAACACATAGCGGTCTCTCCGGATGCGGGCGATTTCCCCGGCCTTTTCCATCTGGTCCACCAGCCGCCCCATCGCCCCTCGCGCCCCACTGGGCAGCCCCAGCTTTCCGGCGAGTTGCTGGGGGTTGAGGGGTTGATAGTTTTCGGAACCAAGCAGCTGCAACAAGCGCGCTTTGATTTTCTCCGGATCGGAGGCGGATGGTTTTTTGGGCATGAGAATGGGGAAATCGGAGGGCGCGCCAATGGCGAGCCGAAGATGAGCATACAGATCGCAGACAATCGGGGAAATGGGAAGTGCCGGTCTGTGCACCCCACCCGGTCTACTGAGGCGGCATCGCCCGGGCGCGTGCGGCCAATTCCACCGGCACCGCTCCGGGTTGTCCGGCATAGGCTGCGCGAACATAAGCGACCACGGCAGCGGCTTCGGCGTCGGTCAGCCAATCGGCCGGTGGCATCAACGCCGTCGGCGAAGTCACCCCCATCCGCCCGTGCAAAACCACCCGAAGCACCTCTACCGGGTCGCCCGCCAGCATCGGAGAACCTTTGAGCGGCGGAGCCATCTCGGAGCCCGACCCGTCCGTATGACACATGGCGCAGGTCATCGCATAAATCGCTTCCCCATCGGCGAACGCCGGGAGGGATGATCTTAGGATGGTCACGGCTCCTAGCAGCAGCGCGAATCGCCGGATTCTCCCATTGTCAGTCGCTCGCACGCGGGTCACTTTCCGGGCATGCACCGATCCTGGCCATGGCGTCAATTTCTTTTGGTCTTGAGCACGGGGCTTCTCTGTTGTCCGGTCGCGGCATTTTATGGAGAAAAAGAGGTGGAAACCGAGCGGGCGACCTTTCGTTTGGAAGTGGTGGCGGAGGGATTGGTAAATCCTTGGTCGATGGCCAAACTGCCTGATGGCCGTCTTTTGATCGTCGAACGCCCAGGCCGGTTACGGTTGGTGGAAGCGGATGGCACCCTGCGGGAGGCTCCGGTGGAGGGGTTGCCCCCCTTTGTCGTGCGCGGCCAAGCAGGGCTTCTGGACCTGCTGCTCCACCCGGATTTCGCGACAAACGGCGTTTTATTCTTCAGCTGCAGCGGGGCGGATGGGGAGGGGGCGAATGGGGAGGGGGCGCTAACGGAAATTTATCGAGCCCGGTTCGAAGGCAATCGCGTGGTCGATGCCACTCGGATTTTTAAACCGGATGCGGCGCAATACACGCCGGGGCCGTTACACTTCGGAAGTCGGCTTGCCTTCGGGCCGGATGGCTTCCTGTATTTCACGATCGGCGACCGGGGCGTCATGGAAAACGCGCAGGACTTCGGCAATGTGAAGGGCAAAATCCACCGGATCCACCCAGATGGCCGGGTGCCGGAGGACAACCCCTTTGTTGATCAGGCGGGGGTCGAACCCACCATCTGGTCTTACGGACATCGGAATGCCCAGGGGCTGGCCTTTCAACCCGCCACCGGCCAGTTGTGGGCGACTGAACACGGTCCGAAAGGCGGGGATGAACTCAACCTCATCGGAAAAGGGAAAAATTACGGATGGCCCGTGATTTCTTATGGTGTCAATTACGACGGCAAATTGATCACCGACAAACGGGAGCAGGAAGGGATGGAACAACCGGTCCATCAGTGGACCCCTTCCATTGCGGTCTGCGGCATTGATTTTTATCGCGGCAACTCGTTTCCCGAATGGGAGGGGGATTTGCTGGTGACCTCGCTGGCCCACCAGAAATTTATCCGGCTGGTATTGAAGGAGGATAAAGTTTGGACGCACGAAATCCTGTTTGCCGGCAAGGGGCGTCTTCGGGATGTCTACGTTTCGGATGACGGCGAAGTTTACGTCGTGCTCGATCAGCCGGGAGAAGTCCTCCGCCTGGTGCGCACCGATATTCCCTAACGCTTCCTCCTTTGGTGGGATGCGGTTTTCCCTGAGAAATTGCTCATCTCAGGCTTGCACTCCCCTCACTTTGCCTCTAAAAAGCTCTTCGTGCACAACGAATCTCATAGTCTTCCTGTTCCTCGTCGCCAAATGATGCGCATGCTGGCACTCCTCGGCGGCGGTCTTGTTTGCGGAGGGGAGTTCGCCCAAGCGGAACTTTACGAACGCTGGATTGATCGTCTTAGCCGGTCGGGCGACCGTCGACCCGGCTCGTCCACCCGGATTTCTTCTGACCTAATCCAAGTGCTCGGACGTCAAGCCAACGAGTATGCCGGTTACCTCCAACGGCTTCGCCTTCGCAACGTCACGGTGGAACAAATCATTCGTCCTCACGCGAACAAACGCGGCTCGGTGCAAAACACCCTGCCCCCTTCCTCCATGTGGCGCAACATGCGCAACACGTTGAAAGTGGCTGACCGAATTGCCTCGATGCTGGGCGAAAAAGTTCATACCGTCACTTCCGCATATCGTTCTCCCTCTTACAACGCCGCATGCCGAGGAGCCGCACGCGACTCCATGCACATGCGCAATAATGCGCTCGACCTAAAATTCAGCTCCTCCCCTGGACGGGTGGTTGAAGCGGCGATCGCCCTTCGCAACCAAGGCTATTTCAAGGGTGGTGTGGGGCGTTACGGCAGTTTTACCCACATCGATACGAGGGGCGAAAACGTCAGCTGGTAAGTCTACGGGCTGCGACCAGCTCCAACCAAGCTGCTTGGCTTCCAGCCGTCATCCAACCACCAGTCTTCCACTCACCGGGATGGCGGGAATACTTGACTTCTACGCGGGCTGCACGGCCCTGATCACCGGAGCCTCCGCTGGGCTCGGGCAGGAATTTGCCCGCCGCCTCGCCCCTGTCGCCCGATATCTGCTCCTCATCGCCCGTCGCGGCGACCGTTTGGAGACGCTGCGAGCAGAACTCGAAACCGCCCACCCCACCGTCCGCGTGGTCATTCGTCCGTGCGACCTTTCCGACCCCGCAGAGACTGCCAGCTTGGTGAAATGGCTCGCAGATGAAAGTTTTCAAATCGATCTTCTCATCAATAATGCAGGTCTCGGCGACCACGGCCGGTTTGCCACAGCTGATACCTCGCGCGTTGACCAAATGCTTCAAGTCAATATCGGTGCGCTGACCCAGCTCACCCGCGCCTTGCTTCCCGGCATGCTTCAGCGGCGGGTCGGAGCGATTTGCAACATTAGCTCGATCGCCGCGCTGTTTCCGGTGCCCAACCTCGCCGTGTATGCGGCCACTAAATCGTATGTCAGCAACTTCAGCGAATCGCTGCGGGCCGAACTCCGTGGCACCGGGGTTAGTGTCACGACCATCTGCCCAGGGCCAGTCGATACGGAATTTAGCCTTGTGGCCCGGCGTCACGACGGCCCCGGATTGCCCGCTCCCGAATGTGCCAAGACCTCCATTCAGCAAGTGGTTGCTGAATCCCTCCACGCTATCGCCCACGACCAGCCGCGCCGCATTCCCAATCTCCTCCTCGCCATCGCCGTCCTAGCGATTGCCGCCGTGCCGTTGCTTTTGAAACGACCCGTGCTCGCTCGGATGGCACAACGCATCCCATGAAACTCGCCCAAGCTCGCACTTACTTTCTCGCATTCGGTGTCGTCCTCCTGATCCTCGCCATTCTCGGGGGGATTCAAGCTAGCTGGATTTCTCTTGCAGCCGGAGGGACCAGCGGAGTTCTGGTGCTCATCGGCGCTTGGCTTAGCAAGCAACATCCTAAACCGGCCTTGATTTTTCTCCTCGTTCTCTCGGCCCTGTTAGCCGGTCGTTTTCTCCCCCTCTTCCTTTCAACCCAAGCGCTCTATCCTAGCGGGATCATTGGCATTCTCAGTCTCATCGGTGCCGTGCTCGCCGCCCTGGCGTTATTTCGAAAATCCGCCTGATGCGAATGCGCGCATGGCTGCCTGGGCTTATCGCCGGGATTTATCTCCTCCCTGGCTGTGACAACCCGCCAAACCCGTTCGCCCCTGCCCCTTCCACCCCAAGCCCGCCCCCGATTACTTCTCCCTCCCCCGACCTGCCATTGCCACCGAGCACACCCCCTACTCCTACTCCTACCCCGACTCCTACCCCGACTCCGACTCCCGCGCCAACCCCTACCCCGCCCCCTAAACCTGAGCCGGAGCCGATTCTCGAGCCTGTCCCCAACGCTTACATCCCTTATAAACAGATCGAGGTGGCCAAATTATTCAATGGCCTCCAGTTAAAGACCGACGTGGAGACCTCCCAAGGAGGGATCGCTTCCGAAGAAAGGGTCGATCCCAACGCGTTTGAAATCGAAATCAAAATCCGGCTCCGCGTTCCTCAACCCGCCACCACTCTAGCGCAGTTGGCATCTGTCAACCCCGAATTACCCCGCCTCCTACCCGGGCTGGCCGAGATGATCCCTTCCGCTAACGTGAGTGGCTATTATCATCAACTTTACAAAAACAAATCCCAATACGTTCACGGCCGGATGCATCGTCTCGATCGAATTATTTCCGTTCATAACTACTACGACACCGAGACCATTCTCGAGTTGCAACACCCCACCACCGGACGTCGCGCCCTTCTCTTGCAGTCTGAGATGGATGTCGTGACTGATGGCTCCGACGGGGATCGCTACGGCCATATTGAAGTTTCCTCCGCCTCTTTTCAACCCTTCACCAGTTACGGGTGGCCCAAACGCTCCTCGACCCCCAATCCCTTCCTTGCGATCTGGAAAACAAAATTAGAGGAACTCGAAAAAGAATTCGCGATCCCCGGTCTCAGTATTGAACGCAATCGTGAACTCCGTTCCGGAATCGAAGCCGCCAAACGTGGCATTTGGTCTCTCGAAAACCGGAGCTTCCTTATCGCGGAAACCGATCCTTTTATCGTGCTCCCCGGTATGATGTTCCGCAGCGGCAACAACTCTCAATTTAAACCTGCTCTCGGTGACTACGCAGCCGTTATTCACGGCGACTCCATTTACCCCGCCATTGTCGGTGACGCCGGACCCAGCTATAAATCCGGAGAAGCCTCCCTCCGCATCTGCCGGGAACTTGAACCCCGCTCCTCGGGCGTCCGCCGCGCTGTCAACGATCTCACCGTCACCTATCTCGTCTTTCCGGGGACAGCCGAAAAGCCGTTTGGCCCACCCGACCTGCCCCACTGGCAAGCTCGAGTGGAACGCTACCTTGGGGAAATCGGCGGGCACCAAGGCACGATCCGCGTCTGGGAAAATCTCACGGCACCCACTCCCACTCCC